>CAYMFP010000350.1:0-3355 GCA_964389385.1 uncultured Phycisphaeraceae bacterium
TCGCGGGGATCTGGACGGGGGAGCCTGCGGGCTGGACGCTGTTCACGATGCCGCCTCCGGGCGTCGGTGGGCCTGCCGTGGCCGGGACGCCGCGAACGGAATCATCGGCGGGCGGAGCGGCGGGACGATACCGTTCTGGCGCATGTGTCGGGGGCCGGGGCGGAGGTTTGAGCGGGGCGGGCGGATCCGCTACCGTAGCAGGGCCCGAGGTTCGCGCGCGGTCGGGATCCATTCGCACCGGAACGGGGTGGGGCCGTGGCAGGAGGCCGCGGCCGTTCCGCCGCCCCGGGCGTGATGAGACCGCCACACACGGAGGCTTCCGCATGAGGATCTTTGCCCGAGGCCGCGGCCGCGCGACGGCTGGGTTGCTGTGTCTGTTGGCGTGCGTGGGCGCGTTGGCGTCGGCGCCGGCGGAGGCGGGGTCGCGTCAGAGCGGCCGGAAGGTGCTGGCGCTGCCGATCCGGACGGACGGGCCGAAGAGCCTGGACCCGGTGGAGGGGTCGACGACGTACGACAACATGGCGTGCGCGCAGATGTACGAGACGCTGCTCACGTACAACTACGCGGACCCGACGGAGCTGGAGCCGCTGCTGCTGGCGGAGATGCCGGAGTCGGCGGACGGCGGGAAGACGTGGCGGTTCCGGCTCAAGCCGGGGGTGACGTTCCACGACAACCGGTGCTTCCCCGGGGGGCAGGGGCGGGCGGTCACGACGGACGACGTCTTCTACTCGCTCAAGCGGATCTTCGACAAGGCGAACGGGCTCGAGAACACGTGGCTGCTGGCGAACACGATCGTGGGGCTGGACGCCTACGCGGCGGAGGAGAACGCGAAGCCGTCGGGCGCGTTCGACTACGACCGCGAGGTGCCGGGCCTGCGGAAGATCTCGGACAGCGAGTTCGAGATCGAGCTGACGAAGCCGGTGTACCGGTTCCTGTACGTGCTGGCGATGTTCCAGACGGCGGTGGTGCCGCGGGAGGCGGTGGAGTACTACGGGGAGGACTTCAGCCGGAACCCGGTGGGGACGGGCCCGTTCATCCTGGACACGTGGGTGCCGAAGCAGAGCCTGACGCTGAACCGGAACCCGGAGTACCACGAGGTGCTGTACCCGGCCCGGGACAAGTGGTCGCGGGAGGACATGCGGAACCGGCTGCACCGGGCGGCGGGGCAGCGGGCGCCGTTCGTGGACCGGCTGGAGTTCACGATGTTCGTCGAGGACCAGCCGATGTGGCTGGAGTTCGACCTGGGCAAGCTCGGGCTGACGCAGGTGCCGGACCCGTACTTCGACGACGCGTTCGACCTGCGGACGAAGACGCTCAAGCCGGAGTTCGCGGCGCGGGGGGTGCGGGCGCACTCGGAGCCGCTGCTGGACTTCATCTTCCGCGCGTTCAACATGGCGGACCCGGACTGGGGCGGGTACACGGAGCAGAAGCGGAAGATCCGGCAGGCGATCAGCCTGGCGATCGACCTGAACGAGTTCAACGAGACGTTCTACTCGGGGATCCCGACGATCTACGACGGGCCGATCCCGCCGACGCTGGACGGGCACCCGGAGGGGGGTCGGGCGCCGGTGTCGTACCGCGGCCCGGACCTGACGCGGGCGAAGCGGCTGCTGGCCGAGGCCGGGCACCCGGACGGGCGCGGGCTGCCGCCGCTGAAGTTCTACACGTCGATCGGCTCGCAGAACCAGCAGATGTCGGAGATGCTCAAGGGGCAGCTCGGGCGGATCGGGATCCGGGTGGAGGTGAACCTGGTCGACTTCTCGCAGCTCATCGAGTTCGTGAACAGCAAGAAGGCGCCGTTCTTCGGGTTCGCGTGGGGCTCGGACTACCCGGACGCGGAGAACAACCTGGCGTTGTTCTACGGGCCGAACGAGTCGCCGGGGTCGAACCACTTCAACTACAAGCGTCCGGAGTACGACGCGCTGTACGAGCAGATCCTGACGATGGAGCCCGGGGAGGAGCGGACGGCGGTCTACGAGCGGATGCGGGACATGGTGATCGAGGACGTGCCGTTCATCGGCTCGCAGGCGCGGACGCGGTTCTACCTGATCGCGCCGTGGCTGGAGAACGCGCGGCCGACGGAGCGGTACTACGGGTGGTTCAAGTTCCTGGACGTGGACCCGACCAAGATGAAGCGCTGACCGGGCGGGGCCGAGCGCCCGTCCCTCCCGCCACCGAGCCCTGCGCCGCGGCCGCCCCGACCGGGCGGGCGCGGGCTTTCCCGCCGGAGCCCCGACGATGTGGATGTACTCGCTTCGCAGGATCCTCTACAACATCCCCATCTTCCTCGCGATCGTGTTCGTGATGATGGCGGCGCTGCGGATCCAGAACCCGGTGTACGCGTACCTGGGGAAGAGCCCGACGCCGGAGGAGATCGCGGCCAAGGAGCACGAGTTCGGGCTCGACCGGCCGTTCCTCGTGCAGTACGCGGCGTTCGTCGCGGACTTCGTGCGGATGCCGTACAAGGTCGTGGCGTACCAGATGGCGATCCGCGAGCGGGACGCGGCCGCGGCGCGCGGCGAGCCGCCCCCGCCGCCGTCGAACACGAAGGTCGTCCGCTCGTGGGAGTCGAACATCCCGGTGGTGGAGCTGATCGCGAAGTCGGTCCCGCCGTCGCTGGCGCTGACGGTGCCGGCGCTGGTGCTGACGGCGGCGCTGGCGATCGTGATCGGGCTGGTGAGCGCGTTCAACCGGGGGCGGGCGATCGACCGGACGCTGATGGTGCTCTCGGTGCTCGGGATGTCGATCAGCTACCTGGTCTACATCATCTTCGGGCAGTACTGGGGGGCGTACCTGCCGCAGCAGCACGGGCACAACATCTTCGCGGTGTCGGTCGACGCCGGGGCGGGGAACTCGTGGGACTTCTTCCTGCGCCCGAAGAACTGGGTGTACTACTGCCTGCTGCCGGTGATCATCTCGACGGTGGTGGCGCTCGGGTACGACACGCGGTTCTACCGGGCGGTGATGGTCGAGGAGACGAGCCGGGACTACATCCGCACGGCGCGGGCGAAGGGGGCGAGCGAGCGGCGCGTGATGTTCGTGCACATGCTCCGCAACGCGCTCATCCCGATCATCACGCGCATCATGATCACCCTGCCGTTCCTGATCACGGGCGCGCTGCTGCTCGAGTACTACTTCGGGATCCCGGGGATGGGGCGGACGCTCATCAACGCGGTGCGGGCCCAGGACTTCCCGGTGATCCAGACGTTCGTCGCGATCCTCTCGCTGCTCTTCATCCTGTCGAACATCCTGACGGACATCCTGTACGCGCTGGTGGACCCGCGGGTGACGTTGAAGTGAGGCATTCGGCATTCGGCATTCGGCATTCGGCATTCGGCATTCGGCATTCGGCATT
>CAYMFP010000351.1:0-3349 GCA_964389385.1 uncultured Phycisphaeraceae bacterium
CCCCCCCCGGGGGGGGGGGGGGGCCCGCGGGGGGGGGGGGGGGGGGGGCCGCCCGGCGGGTTGGGGGGCCGGGGGTTCGCGCGGGGGCGGGGCGCGGCACGGGGGTGGGGGGACGCCTGGGCGGGGGAGGCTGTTGTACAGCCTTGGTAGATCGGTTACAGGTCTGCCTCACAACATGGGTGACACTCACGGCGTCGCCAGGCTTCACCCGCCTGCGACGCCTCATGCCCTGGACCATCACCGATCCCATGTTGCAACGTGCCGCCCTGCTCAACGACTTCGAGGCCGGACTCTACGCCACGGCCGAGCTCGCCCGCCGCTACGGCGTCAGCCGCAAGACCGCCCACAAGTGGATCGGTCGCTGGCAGAGTGGCGACCGCTCCACCGACGACCGCAGCCGTGCGCCGCTGTCGTGCCCTCACGCCCACGACGAGGTGGTCCGGGAGGCCGTGCTCGAACTCCGGCGGCGACACCGGACGTGGGGGCCACGCAAGCTCGTCGTCGTGCTCGCACGCGAGCGCCCGGACCTCCCGCCGGTCTCCCACGCCACCGTCAGCCGGTGGCTCGGACAGGCCGGACTGGCCGAGGCCCGCCGACGCCGCGCGAGCGGACCGGCACCCGTCGCGGGGACGCTCACGGTGCCCGAGCGCGCGAACCACGTCTGGACGCTCGACTTCAAGGGCCATGCCCGACTCGCGAGCGGCCCCTACGTCTACCCCCTCACCGTCTGCGACGCCCACACCCGCTTCGTGCTCTCGGTCACCGGGCACCCCGGCGTAGCGGCGGCCGAGGTCGAGCCCGTGCTCCGGCGCGTGTTCGCCGAGCACGGGTTGCCGGAGGTCATCCGCACCGACAACGGCGTCCCGTTCGTCACGCCGGCCTCGCCGCTCGGGCTCACGCGGCTCTCGGCATGGTGGCTTCGCCTCGGCATCCGGCCCGAGCGGATCGAGGTGGGGCGGCCGCAGCAGAACGGGCGGCACGAGCGGATGCACCGAGACCTCAAGGCCGAGACGATGCGGCCATGCGCGGGCGGCTTCCAGGCGCAGCAGGCCCGCTTCGACACGTTCCGGCGGGTCTACAACGAGGAGCGCCCGCACGAGGCGCTCGGGCAGGCCACGCCGAGCAGCGTCTATGCCCCCTCGCCGCGCCCGCTGCCGGAGCGGGTCGAGCCGCCGGAGTACCCGGCGCACGCCGAGGTGCGCGCGGTGCGGCCGGATGGGATGGTGAAGTTGCGGGGTCGTCACGTGTTCGTGAGCGAGGTGCTGGCCGGGGAGCGCGTGGGGCTCGAGGAGGTGGCCGATGGGGTGCTCTCGGTGCTCTACTACAGCTTTGAGTTGGGGAGGCTGCGGCTCTCGGAGGTGTAACCGATCTTGTGAGGCGAAACCGTCACCCATGTTGCGAGGCCGTACATGTGGCGGACCGTACCTGCCTATGACAGCGCTGCCCCCCTCAGCTCGTGAACCGCCTCACGTAGCAGCGAGCGCTCAGCCGGAGCCCCGGCGGTATCAGCTCGAAGCGGAGCTGCAGCGCCGGCGCAGGATGTGGACGTCGCCCATGAACTCGCGGGGGCCGTGGAGGATAGTCGTACGCGGCTCGTCGCCGGAGCGGTCGACGACCTAGACGGCGCCGGCGAGGACGACGAAGAGGCCGCCGCGCCGGTCGCCTGCCTGGAACAGGGGCTCGCCGTCGGCCAGGTGCCGCGCCGTCGCGAGCGGTTCCAAGACGGCGATCTGGGCGTCGTCGAGCCTGGGGTAGGATACGCTGTCGGGGTCGCCGGGCTCTCGCACAGGGCGCGGTCAGGTCATGGCCGGTCCAGGCGGGCGCGTCGCTGGCGGGGAAGGACTCCTCGCCTGCCTCCTGAACCTCGTCGAGCCGGGGGGCGGGCTCTCGGGCAGCGTGATGAAGACCGACCGGGTGGTCAGAGGAGGAGCGCCTCGACACGGTGCGCGCCGACCCGTCCCTCGCCCGGCGACCACGCGAAAACGGTGAACCGGCCGTCCTGCGACGCGACGAGGGCGAGCGCGTCGCGCTGGTCGTACACGAACTGCGCTGCCGACGAATGCCGCATCCCGCCGAGGGCCGCCAGGGGGCGGACGGCTGCCGTGCCGCCCACGACGGGCTCCGTCACGACCACCTCCTCGACCGGACTGCGCCCCGGCGCCTGCACGATCCGTGCGCCGAAGGCGAGGAGCTGGTGCCGGTTGGTCATCACGGCCGCGCCGTCGACGGCCGTCAGCCCCGCCACGCCGTCGACCGCTCGGCGAAACGTCTCCTGCCATGGCAGCGGGCTCCACGCGGGGGAGTCGCCTCCCGTGAGCTCGTCGAGGAGGGAGAACGAGGGCACGACGGGGTAGAGCGCGGGGTCGACGACCGAAGCCCGCCACGCGTCCGTCCCCTCGGGGACGACGAGGAGCGTCCCGCCGTGTCCGTGTGCCCGCATGGAGAGCGCCAGCAGGACGAGCACCTCGGCGGAGCCGCCATCGGGGCGAGGCGCGGCGGTGCCGGCGATCGACGTGACGAGAGCGAGGTACTCGGGCAGGCTCAGCGCCCGCTCGTCCACGACGGTGACCCTGTCCCCGTCGAGCACGGCGACGTTGCCGAACTTGGCCGACGGATCTGCGCGGCGGTGCTTCACCACGAGCAGAGCCGGCCGGACGACCTCTAGGACGAAGCAGAGTGGGGGGATCGACCGGGTCGCCCCCCACACGGCGAGCGTGTCGCCGTCGGGCCAGACGCCGAGGTGGACGCCCGGGCGCCCGACGGCCGGTGCGAGCCGGGCGATGGTGGCAGGAGCGAATGGGATCCGCCGGTCGAACGTGAGCGGGCGATGCGTCCGCTCCGGGGGAATGAATGCGAGGGACATCCGCGGAACGCCGCCCTCCTCGTGCTGGAGGCTCGCCCAGAACGCGGCGTCGATGATGTCTTGAACGGCCCCTACGTCGGGGACGGAAGTGGCCTCGTGTGCGCCCTCCCGAGCGGCTTCCTCGTGGAGCCGTGTGAACCGGGCCACCACGGCCGGGGCTACGGTTCGGGCGGCGGGGTATGCCGGTTCCTTCATGGGGTAGCGGGTGTATCTGACAGGAGTCCGGGCGGGCGGGGCGTCTGCCCCTTGGTGAAGCGAGGCAGGTGCCGAGCGGGCCCTCTGCCGACCGGGCTTCCGGCGAAAGCGGCGCTGATGAGATGGGTCCCCTCCCCTACGCCGGGCGCGGGTAGAACACGACCTTGCCGACGGGCTCGATGATGCATGAGAGGCCGGTGTTCTCCGAGCGGTACGTGTTCGGGGTGTCGGCCTCATCGGGGTACGGGATCGGGAGGAACCGCTCGCGGCTGTAGATCTCGTTGTACGGGA
>CAYMFP010000352.1:0-3335 GCA_964389385.1 uncultured Phycisphaeraceae bacterium
CCCCCACCCTCTTCTTCTCTCGCCCACCGCCTCCCAAAAGCAACGGGCCCCGGCTCGCGCCGGGGCCCGCGGTGTTTCAGGGCATGCCGGGCCGGATCAGCCCGCGTTCTCCTCCGCGAGCATGATGTCGCGGATCTCGACCTGCGGGTTGCCGTGCTCGTCGACCGCGAGGACGCCGGTGGCGGCCCCGGTCTCGGCGCCGAGCGCCTCGGCCGCCTCGGCGGCCTCCTGCAGCATCCGCTGCTCGTCCGCCGCCTGCAGCGCCGACTCCTCCACCAGCCGCTTGACGCGGATGTCCTGGTAGCGGCGGAAGCCGGTGCCCGCGGGGATGAGGTGCCCGAGGAGGACGTTCTCCTTGAGCCCGATCAGCGTGTCCTCGGCGCCGCGGAGGGCGGCCTCGGTCAGCACCTTCGTCGTCTCCTGGAACGAGGCGCCCGAGAGGAACGACTCGCTCTGGAGGCTCGCCTTGGTGATGCCGAGCAGCAGCGTGCGCCCCGTCGCCGGACGCGCCCGCTTGGCCTTGGCGCCCTCCTTGCCCGCGGCCTCGGCCCGCGCGTTCGCCTCGCGGATCTCGGCCCGCGAGACGAGTTCGCCCACGCGCAGCTCGGTCTCGCCCGACTCCGTGACGCGGACCATGTCGGCGACCGCGTTGTTCTTCGCCCGGAAGACCACCTTGTCGACCACCTCGTGCGGGAGGAAGTCCGTGTCGCCCGGGTGCTCCACGCGGACCTTGCGCAGCATCTGGCTCAGGATCAGCTCGATGTGCTTGTCGTTGATCACGACGCCCTGCGCCCGGTACACGTTCTGGACCTCGTCGAGCATGTAGGTCCAGAGGGCCTCCTCGCCCTTGATCTTGAGGATGTCGTGCGGGACGAGCGGCCCGTCGGTGATCGGGTCGCCGGCCGTCACGTAGTCCCCGGTGTGGACGAGCAGCTGCTTGTCCGACGGGACGTGGTGGTCCTTCTCGATGCCCGAGTCGGAGATGACGCGGATCGTCATCTTGCCCTTGCGCTTGTCGGAGTGCAGCTCGACCCGCCCGGAGATCTCGGCCATGAAGGCCGGGTCCTTGGGCTTGCGGGCCTCGAAGATCTCCGTGACGCGGGGCAGACCGCCGACGATGTCCGCCGAGCCCAGCGCGGCCCGCGGCTGGCGGGCGAGCATCGCCCCGGCCTGGATCGTGTCCCCGTCGCGGACCTCCACGCGCGCCTTCGCCGGCAGGTAGTGGAAGTCGAGGATGTTCCCGTCCGCGTCGACGATGTTGATCTGCGGGTGCAGGTCGCCCTTGTGCTCGACGATGACGAGGGCCTTCTGCCCGCGGCCCGCGTCCTCCTCGCGGGCCGTCTGCCCGACCTCGATGTCCACGAAGCGGACCGTGCCGGCCTTCTCCGCGAGGATCGGGACGCGGTGCGGGTCCCACTTCATCAGCGAGTCGCCCCGGGTGACCTGCTGCCCGTCCTTCGCGTAGATGAACGCGCCGTACTGGACCTTGGTCTTCTCGAGCTCGCGGCCCTTCTCGTCGAGGATCACCAGCTCGCCGTTGCGCTTCAGCACGACGAGGCACTCGTTGCCGTCGTCGTCGCGGACCGGCACCGCGTTGCAGTCCCGCAGCTCGAGGCGCCCGGTGGCCGTCGCCCGCCAGTCCGTCTCCGAGACCGCGCGCGTGCCGATGCCGCCCGTGTGGAACGTCCGCATCGTCAGCTGCGTGCCGGGCTCGCCGATCGACTGGGCCGCGATGATGCCGACCGCCATGCCCTCCTCGACCATCCGGCCCGTGGACATGTCCATGCCGTAGTCGAGCACCGAGCAGCCCGTGCGGGACTCGCTGGTCAGCGGCGAGCGGACCATCACCGAGTCGATGCCCAGCTCCTCGATCTGCCGCGCCGCCTCGACGGTGATCATCTCGTTCGCGCCGACGATCACCTGGTCCGTGATCGGGTTGACGATCGCGTTCACCGAGACGCGCCCGATGATCTGGTCGCGCAGCGGCACGTCGACCTGCTCGCCCTTGTAGATGGCGCGCTTGATGATGCCCCGGCGCGACCCGCAGTCGTGCTCGCCGACGATCACCGACTGCGCGACGTCGCAGAGCTTCCGGGTCAGGTAGCCCGAGTCCGCCGTCTTCAGCGCCGTGTCCGCCAGCCCCTTGCGGGCGCCGTGCGTCGAGCTGAAGTACTCGAGGATGTTCAGGCCCTCGCGGAAGTTCGCCCGGATCGGCGTCTCGATGATCTCGCCCGAGGGCTTGGCCATCAGCCCGCGCATGCCCGCGAGCTGCTGCATCTGGCTCACGTTGCCGCGGGCGCCCGAGTCCGAGTAGAGGTACACCGGGTTGAGGTACCGCCGGCCCTCGCCGCTCTCGATGTCCGCCTCGCTGCCGTCCTCGTGCCGGCGGTCGTTCCGCAGCGTCTCGATGAGGTTCTTCGTCACCTCCTCGCGGCAGTGGCTCCAGATGTCCAGGAGCTGGTTGTACCGCTCCCGCGCGGTGATGATGCCCCGGTCGTAGTTCTTCTCGACCCGGTCCACCTTCTTCTGCGCGTCCGCCAGGATCGCCTGCTTGTTCTTCGGGATGCGCATGTCCGTCACGCCGAAGGACAGCCCGGAGATCGCCGACTGCTTGAAGCCGATCTCCTTCATCCGGTCCAGCAGGTCGATCGTCGCCGGCTTGCCCCCGACCGCGAACGTGTCGTCGATCACGCGGGCGCAGCCCTTCTTGCCGATCGCGCAGTTGTAGAACGGCATCCCCGGCTCGAGGATGTCGCTGAACAGCACCCGGCCGACCGTCGTGATCACCCGCCGGTTCTCCGGCAGCGGCTCCACCGGCCCGCGCTCCTTCGTCACGACCGTGTCGAACCCGTCGAGACGCACGCTGATCAGGTCGTGGATGTCGATCAGCCCCTGGTCGTACGCCAGGATCGCCTCCTGCCGGTCCTTGAACCGCGGGACCTCACGCTCCGTCCTCGGCTCCGACAGCGTCGTCGTGATGAAGTACACGCCCATCACGATGTCCTGCGACGCCGAGATGATGGGCGCCCCGTTCGCCGGGCTGAAGATGTTGTTCGTGCTGAGCATCAGCACGTGCGCCTCGGCCTGCGCCTCCACCGACAGCGGCAGGTGCACCGCCATCTGGTCGCCGTCGAAGTCCGCGTTGAACCCGCCGCACACCAGCGGGTGGATGCGGATCGCGTTGCCCTCCACCAGCACCGGCTCGAACGCCTGGATGCCCATCCGGTGCAGCGTCGGCGCCCGGTTCAGCAGCACCGGGTGCTGGTAGATGACCTCCTCCAGGATGTCCCACACCTCGGGGTCGCGGCGCTCGAGCATCCGCTTGGCGCTCTTGA
>CAYMFP010000353.1:0-3318 GCA_964389385.1 uncultured Phycisphaeraceae bacterium
CAACGCGCCAACGCGCCAACGCGCCAACGCGCCAACGCGCCAACGCGCCAACGCGTGGATCGTCCACGGGCTCTCCCTTGCTGGCGCGTTCCCGCGTTGCCGTGTTCTCTCCTACCCTCCCCCATGCGCACCCGCCCCTTCGACGCCTCCACCTCCGTCTCCGAGATCGGCCTCGGCTGCTGGCAGTTCGGCGGCGACTGGCGTTCCTCGGCCGCCTCGAACGCCCGGGACACGCTGCACGCCGCGCTCGACGCGGGCGTGAACTTCCTCGACACCGCCGACGTCTACGGCCAGGGCCGCAGCGAGTCGCTCATCGGCGAGGAACTCGCCGAGCGCGCCGGCGGCGACCGGGTCTTCGTCGCCACCAAGCTCGGGCGGCTCGAGGGCTACCCGGACGGCTATTCCAGGGACCTCTTCCGCCGCTGCACCGAGAACTCCCTGAAGCGCCTCCGCCGCGACAGCCTCGACCTCACGCAATTGCACTGCGTCCCCGCAGAGGCCCTCCGCCGCGGCGACGTCTTCGACTGGCTCGACGATCTCAAGGGCGAGGGCCTCATCAGGCGGTGGGGCGCCAGCGTCGAGAGCGTGGACGAGGGCATGCTCTGCCTCGACCGGGAGGGGTGCTCCTCGCTCCAGGTCATCTTCAACCTCTTCCGCCAGAAGCCCGCGGCCGAACTCCTCCCGCGCGCCCGCGAGCAGGGCGTCGCGATCATCGTCCGCCTCCCCCTCGCCAGCGGGCTCCTCTCCGGCAAGTACCGCCGGGAGACCTCCTTCGAGGCCTCCGACCACCGCAGCTACAACCGGAACGGCGCCGCCTTCAACGTCGGCGAGACCTTCGCCGGCATCCCATTCGAGCAGGGCGTCGAACTCGCCGACGCGCTCAAGCCGCACCACGAGTTCTGGGCGAAGGGCGCGGCCGCGGGCGCCACCATGCCCCAGTGGGCGATGCGCTGGATCCTCGACCACCCCGCCGTCACCACCGTCATCCCCGGCGCCTCCGGCCCGGACCAGGCGCGGCAGAACGCGGCCGTCTCGGATCTCCCGCCCCTCTCCGAAGAAGAGCACGAATCCCTCCGCGCCTTCCACGACAGCGAGGTCCTCCCCCACATCCGCGGCCCGTACTGATCACAACGAGCCGGGGAGGCCAAGCCCCGGGGGGAGTCCGACAACGCCCCTCCACACCCGGGACGCCCGCCAAAGCCGAACCACCAAAGCCGAATCACCAAAGCGCCCCGCCTCCCCAACCGCCTCTCCCATCCCCATCCCACCCTCGACCCCGTCCTCACCCTTCTCCGTCCCTACCGCAATTCAAACCGCCGCACCACCCGGTAGTGCTCCCCCTCGTTGAGCCCGGGGCAGTACACCTGGCGGTGCCCACCGATGTACGCGAACGGCGCACCGCGCCCGTTCCCCCGGCGTTCCGCCTGCGGAGCACACGCACCCACCATCGCATGCACGCGCCGCAGGAGCCGCACGCGCACGAGCTGATCCATGTTCGGATTCCAGCCCTCCAGGATCGCGCACCGCGCACGCAGATAGTCCCGCAGCGACGTTCCGTTCGCCGCGCACGCCGCCGCCGCCGCGTCCGTGTCCTCGCCGAGCATCCAGAAGTCGCTGCGCACCCGCGACACCACGGCCGTCAGCGCCCGGTCCAGCTCCACCCCCGGGCCGAGCGACGCGGGCGCAGCGCACCGTCCCCGGAACGCCGCCGCGACCGACTCCGGCACGTCCGCCAGCGTCTGCCCGCCCCGCAGCGGCCCCATCGCCTCGATCACCCTTGGCATGCGCGGCTCTCCCCGGCGCCGCGCCAGCGTACCCGCCCGGTCCTCCCGGACCAAGAACCGGACCAAGAACCGGAACAAGAAGTTGTCGCCTCCCCTCCTCCCCCCGCGCCCCGAACAGCCGGGCATCCCCGCCGCCCCGCCGCGGCTCATCGCCGCCGCTGCGCGTACCATGCGCCGCACGGATGCGCCGGACCGACACGCCGGTCGGTGCGGACGGCCGGGAACCCGCGAGGCCCCCGGCCGCGCCGACGCCTCCCGGCCCTTTCCCCACCTCCCTTCCAGTTCCTCCGCACGCGATCTCGACAAAGGCCGCTTCGGGGAGATCGACAGCCGGGACGAGCATGCACCGCGACACCCCATCCACCAGCGCCGGGCCTTTCTCCGCGGGCCCACCGGCGGACGAGGACGTCGTCGCGACCCGCCTGCTCTCCGAGCGTCCGCCGCGCGCCCCGGACCACGCCGCGGAGAACCGGGCGCTCGTCTCCCTCGCCCACCTCCTCGCCGAATCGCCCGAAGCCTTCTTCGGCCGCCTGGCCGAGACGGCGCGGGAACTCTGCGACGCCGGGTCGGCGGGGGTGAGCCTGATCGAGCCCGCGGACGACGGGCCCGTTCTCCGATGGGTCGCGGCCGCGGGCGTCCTCGCTCCCTTCCTCGGGCGCGCCTTCCCGCGGGAACTCGACCCCTGCGCCCTCGCCGTCGACCGCGACGAGACCCTGCTCCTGCTCGGGCCCGCCCGGCGTTTCCCGCGCCTGGCCGAGGCAAGCCCGCCGCCCGACGAGGTGCTCCTCGTCCCCATCCATCGCCGCGGCGAACCGGCCGGGGCCGTGTGGATCGCCGCCCACGGCCCCGGCAAGCGTTTCGACGCCGAGGACGCGCGCGTCGTCTCCAGCCTCGCCGAGATCGCCTCCACCGCGGCGCAGACGCTCGAGGACCAGGCCGCCCTCCGCGAGAGCGAGGAGCGCTTCCGGGCCGCGTTCGAGCAGACCTCCGTCGGCATGGTCCTCACCGACCTCCAGGGGCGGATCCAGCGCGCCAACGACACGTTCTGCCGCATCGTCGGCCGCCCGCGCGAGGAGCTGGTCGGCCGCGACTCGCGGCACATGACCCACCCCGACGACTACACCCCCCTCGCCGACCTTTTGGGCCGGCTGGTCGCGGGCGAACTCCCGAGCTTCATCTTCGAGAAGCGGTACCTGCGCCCCGACGGCGCGGTGGTCTGGGCGCAGACCACCGTCTCCATGATGCGCGACGCCCGCGGGCGCCCCGTCGCGCTCGTCGGCATCGTCGAGGACGTCACCGAGCGCCGCCGCACCAGCGAATCGCTCGCCGACCGCGAGCATCGCCTCCGGCTCATCCTCACCGGCGTCACCGACCACGCGATCTTCACCCTCGACGCGGCGGGGCGCGTCACCACCTGGAACACGGGCGCCGAGCACGTCTTCGGCTGGACCGAGGCCGAGATCCTCGGGCGCGATTCCGCCGTCCTCTGGACGCCCGAGGACGCCGCCGGCGGCGTCCCCGCCAAGGAGCGCGA
>CAYMFP010000354.1:0-3314 GCA_964389385.1 uncultured Phycisphaeraceae bacterium
GTGGGGTGGGGGCGGCGCGGGGTGGGGCGGCGCGGGGTGGGGCGGCGCTACCCTCCCCCGTGGCCAAGCGCAGCACGAAGAAGGGATACCGCAAGCCCACCGCCGACATGCGCGTGGTCGTCCTCAAGGGCAAGGAACTCTTCCTCCGCCAGGAGGGCACCCAGGCCCTGCGCGACGCCCTCAAGGAACGCTGCGGCGACGTCGAGACGCTCACCTTCGACGGGCAGACCGCCCAGGCCGCCGACGTCCTCGACGAGTGCCGCTCCTTCGGGCTCATGGTCACCCACAAGCTCGTGATCGTCGACAACGCCGACGAGTTCCTCAAGGAGGGCACCCGCGAACTCGTCCAGCGCTACGCCGAGAGCCCGTCCGACTCGGCCACCCTCCTCCTCCGCGCCGACAAGTGGAACCGGGGCAACCTCGACAAGGCGATCGAGCAGGTCGGGGCCGTGATCGACTGCGACGAGGTCGACGCCGACACGGCCTTCGGCTGGATCGGACGCCGGGCCCAGGGCCGCTACGGCGTCTCCATCGCCCCCGACGCCGCCCGGGCGCTGATCGACCGCCTCGGCGTCGGGCTCCAGCGCCTCGACACCGAACTCGCCAAGCTCGCCGTCGCCGCGCCGGAGGGGCGCATCACCCTCGATCAGGTGAACGAACTCACCGGACGCAGCCGCGAGGAGGACATGTGGTCCATCCAGAGCGAGCTGCTCGTCGGCGATCCGACGCAGGCCCTCACGCACCTGCGCCGCATCCTCGACGGCTCGTCGAAGGACGTCAGCGTCCCCGTGACCTACGCGGCCGTGGACCTGGCGAAGAAGCTCCACGCCGTCTGCCGCGGCCTCGCCGACGGCGCCGCGCTCCCGGACATCAAGTCCGCCCACCGGCTGCAGTGGGGGAGCGACGCGATCATCGGCGTGGCGCGGCGGATGAGCCCCGCGGCCGCGCGCGACCTGCTCGCGGCCGCGCTCGAGGCCGACGCCCGCCAGAAGTCCGGCGGGGGCGATCCCGAGGTGATCCTCGAATCGCTCGCCCTCCGCTTCGCCGACGCCACCGCCCCCACCCCTGCCCGCCGCTGACGCCCTTTCCGGTGCGCCGGATCGTGCGGATCGAAGCCCCGAGCCCGGGGGAGCCGATACGCCCCGCGGGCCCCGGCGCGTTCTCGCGCGCCGGGCCGGCAGGAGGCCGCCTCATGATCCCCATCGCAAGCACCTTCGGGCCCCGTCTCCGCCGCGGAGGCGTCGGAGCCGCGTGCACGGCCGCGGTGCTCGTCGCCCTCGCCGGCGGGTGCGGCTCGACGCCCGAGCGGTCGGACTCGGGCGGATCGGCCTCCCTCGCCGATCTCGCCGCGCCCGGGGCGGGTGGTCCGACGCTGACGACGGACCCCGATCGGGCGCTCGAAGAGTCCGAGGATCCCACCCTCGCCGACCAGATCCGCGAGACCGTCGCTCTGCTGGAAGGGCTCGGCCTCGAGGGGCTGGCCCAGCCGGCGACGGACACAGCGGAACCGGATGGCACCCCGGATCCGGAGGGGGTTGCGTTCGACGATCTCGGTGGCTTCGGCCTCGCCGGCGCCGCGCCCGCGGAGGCGGAGCCTCTGACGGAGATCGAGGCCGAGCCGGCCGTCGCGGAGGCGGCGATCGCCGAAGCGGGCACGGCAGTCCCCCCGGAACCGGAGGTGGAGCCGGTTGTGGAGGAGCCCGCGCCGCCGCTGACGATCGCCGGGCTGCTCGACGAGGTGATCGACCTTCTGCCGGAGGACGAGGACCTGACGCCCCTGCGCCGGGCGCTGCTGGGCGAGGTGGCGGCGTCGATGAAGGGCGTCGAGGCGCCGGGGGCGGGGGTTCCGCTGGCGCCCGGGGAGCAGGCGGCCGCGGAGGTGGTGGGGGGGCTCGTCCGTGCGGTGCTGGCGCTGGAGGATCCGCCCTCGTTCGAGGACGTGCGGTCGGCGGTGCAGGAGGTGCTGGCGCCGCTGGCGGAGGAGGCGGAGCGGGCCCGGGCGGTGCGGATCGAGCGCGTGGAGCTGTGCAGCCGCGTCGCGGGGTTCGGCGAGTTCGACCTCCTGGGGACGGAGCGTTTCCTGGCGGGGCAGGTGAACCGGCTCATCGTCTATATGGAGCTGGAGGGGCTCCGCGTCCGGACGCTGGACGGGCTGGCGCGCGATCCGGCGCCGGGGACGCTGGCGGAACGAACCGCGGAGGAAGATCGCCGGTACGTGGTGGAGACGAGCGTGCAGGTCCAGCTGTTCGAGCCCGGAGGGCTGAATGTCTGGAACACCAACACCGAGACCTACCGACGCGAGACACGGACACCTGCCCGAGACCACCACCGGATCAGGGTGATCTCGCTCCCGAGCAACCTGGGCGTCGGGCGCTACGACCTGAAGGTCGTCGTCCGCGACGAGATCGGGGGCTCGCTGGCGGAGGCGGTGATCCCCGTGGAACTCGTCGCCGACCGCGGGCTGCTGACCCGGGGCCCGGGCGATTGAGGAGGGACGGCGCCGAATGGCGGTCGCCGCTCGGGCGCATGCCGGATCGGCAGGACCTGCCGCCCGGAGCCGGCGGGGAACCCGCACGGAGGCCCGCCGAGGCCCGCGGATCCGGTTCCGGTGAACTGGCACGCGGGGTGCACCGAAGGTTGAGTGAACGGAGCGCGCCGCGTCGGAGACGGGGCGCAGACGAGGGCCGGCGACCCGGGCTTTGATATACCGGGCGCGGTGCGGAGCCCAAGGCCGCCCGGGAACGACATCCCGGGAGGATCCGGGTTCGAATGGGGGCGAGCGGGGACCGGCGGAGCCCGGTCCGGCGCGGCCCGACAGGCAGGAATCCACACCGGGGTTCATGGTCCCAGCCGCGGACCCCGTGACCCGGAGGGACACATGTTCGAGCGATTCACAGACCGGGCGCGGAAGGTCATGGCGCTGGCCAACCAGGAAGCGCAGCGGTTCAACCACGAGTACATCGGGACGGAGCACATCCTCCTCGGCCTGGTCAAGGAGGGCTCGGGGGTTGGGGCGAACGTGCTCAAGAACCTGGACGTGGACCTGCGGAAGGTCCGCCTCGAGGTCGAGAAGCTCGTGAAGGCCGGGCCCGAGATGGTCACGATGGGCAAGCTGCCCCAGACCCCGCGGGCCAAGAAGGTCATCGAGTACGCGATCGAGGAGGCGCGGAACCTGAACCACAACTACGTGGGGACGGAGCACCTCCTGCTCGGGCTGCTGCGCGAGCACGACGGGGTGGCGGCGCAGGTGCTGATGAACCTCGGGCTCAAGCTCGAGGAGGTCCGCGAGGAGGTGCTGAACCTGCTCGGGGCCG
>CAYMFP010000355.1:0-3308 GCA_964389385.1 uncultured Phycisphaeraceae bacterium
CAGCTCTCCGGCGGGCAGCAGCAGCGCGTCGCCCTCGCCCGCGCCCTCGTCGTCCGCCCGGACGTCCTCCTCCTCGACGAACCCCTCTCCAACCTCGACGCCAAGCTCCGCAACGACCTCCGCCAGCAGATCCGCGACATCTGCAAGTCCGCCGGCATCACCACTGTTTATGTGACCCACGACCAGAAAGAAGCCCTGTCGATGGCGGACCGCATCGCCATCATGTCCGCCGGCCGGGTCCAGCAGCTCGGCTCCCCCCGCGCCCTCTACCGCCGCCCCCGCACCCGCTTCGTCGCCGAGTTCCTCGGCGATACCAACCTCATCCCCGCCACCGTCGTCTCCCGCGAGGCCGACCACGTCGTCGTCGAAACCCCCGCCGGCCACCTCCTCGCCACCCCCCCCACCGCCCCCACCCCGCTCAACCCCGGCGCCTCCGTCACCCTCTCCATCCGCCCCGAGGCCCTGACCCTCCTCGAGTCCGACCCCACGGCCCCGCACCTCACCGCCACCCTCCAGGATACCACCTATCTCGGGGATACAGCCCAGCACACCGCCACCCTTGGGCACAACGGCTCCGCCACGACTCTCCGCATCGCCGAACTCAATCCCCTGCACACCCCTAAATGCGGGCACCATGTCGCCCTGACCGCCGCTCCTGCCGACGTCGTCATCCTCGAAGACTGACGCCCCTCCCGCCCGGGCGGCACGGACATCCCACCCCTGACTCCCCTCTCAACGTTCCACGTGGAACATCATCCCGGCCTGCGTCCCTGATTCACGCCGACGTTCCACGTGGAACACTCCCCGCCTCATCCCCACCACTCCCTCTCTTCACCACCCGCCACCTCGCCCCTCACCGCCCCTCCGGCACCCACACTCGGAACGTCGTTCCGACCCCCACTTCGCTCACCACTTCGATCCGCCCCCCCACTTCCTCCACCAGCCGCCGACAGATCACCAGCCCCAGCCCCGAGCCCCCCTCCGACACCCGCGGCCCCCCGTCGTTCTGAGCCATCCCTCGCCCGCCGGACACGAACGGATCGAAGATCCGCGGCAGCAGCTCCTCCGGGATCCCCTTCCCGCTGTCCGCGACCTCCACCACCGCCCACGCCCGCTCCGCGTTCCACGTGGAACATTCCTCCGCCCGCGCCCGCCGCCCCGCCACCACGAGCCGCCCACCCCGCGGCAGCATCGCCTTCCGGGCGTTCAGGATCAGGTTCATCAAGACCTGTTGCAGCGCCTCCGGCGCCACCGCCACCCGCAGCCCCTCCTCGATCCGCCGCTCCAGCCGGATCCGGTCCCGCTCCAGCGGTCGCGCCAAGCAGAACAGCGTCTCCTCCAGCACCCGCCCCACCTCCGCCTCCAGCGGCCCCCCGTCCGCCGCACCCACCCCGTGCCGCTCGTCCCCCGCGAACCCCAGGATCGCCGTCGCCACCTTCGACGCCCGTTCGACCCCCAGCGCACACCGCTCCAGGGCCGTCCGCCCCAGCTCCGCGTCCTCCGGGTGCTTCAGCGCCAGCTGCGCATAGCTCAGGACCGGCGTCAGGATGTTGTTGAACTCGTGGGCGATCATGCCCGCGAGCGCCCCCAGCGTCGCCAGATGATGCGTCCGGGCCAGCTCCCGCTCCATCTGCGCGACCGTCGCCTGGAGGCGTTCGACGGCCTCGGCGAGCCGGGCGGGCGCCACAGGCGCCGCGGGCCGATCGTCAGGATGCAGGTCCGGCAGCGGGGGCATCGGCGGCAGCGGGGGACGGAGCAGACGCGGACGGGCGTTCCACGTGAAACGCTCACCCCGGCGCATCGGCGGCTTCTCCGCCCCGCTCCACCCCCGTCCGCCGGTTCAATGCTCCGCCCCTGCCGCTTGGGCGCTCCAGACCCGCAGTCCGGGGACGCCACGGCCGCTCCCCATCCCCGTCCCCCCGCTACTCCATGTCCACCAGGTGCCCGGCCGTCGGGGCCTCGCCCGTCGAACCGCCCGTGAGCAGCCACGCTCCCATCGCCCGCGGGAGCAGATTCGTCTCCGGCAGGGCCGCGAGATCAACCCAAACGAAGCGCAGGTCCGGCTCACGGGCCTCCGGTTCGTCGGGGATGTCGTCTCCCTCGAGTGTCGCCTGCTCCACGTGGAACACCAGGTTCACCTCGTGATGCCGCCGCCCTTTCCCGTCGGTGAAGCTGTGCTCATGCACGAGCATCAGGCTCCCGACGCGGACCTCCGCCCCGAGTTCCTCCCGCAGCTCCCGAGCCGCCGCGTCACTCGCCCGCTCCCCCGCCTCGACGTGCCCCCCCGGCAGATAGAGATAGTCTCCATCCTTCGGCCCGCAGAGGAGGACCTTGCCGCCACGGAGGATGACGGCGCGGGCGATGATCTCGATGGGGGTATCATGGGACACGGCGGGTTCCGGGTGAGATCAGGCAGCACCTGATCTGGGGATGTTTGGATCGGTGGCGTCTTCGTCGCGTGAGGTTACGGATGGCGGCTGGAAAGAAGCGGAAGCTGGGGCGCGGGCTGAGCGGGATGATGGGCTCGATCGCGCCCGCCGATCTCGGGGATGCCGCGCACGTACGCGAGGCGAAGCCGGTGGTGGGGGTCGGGGTGGACGGGGTGACGGTAGAAGAAGGCATCGAGGCCGCCAGGCACCCGGGCATCGAGGGAGAGGCGCGGGGAGTGACGGAGATCGAGGTCGGGCGGATCTCGGCCTCGCCGTACCAGCCGCGGCGATCGTTCGACGAGGCGGAACTGGCGGGGCTGGCGGCTTCGATCCGGCAGTCGGGGATGATCCAGCCGGTGCTGGTGCGTCCGCGGGGGGATGGGTTCGAGCTGGTGGCGGGCGAGCGGCGCTGGCGGGCGGCGCAGGCCGCGGGGCTGGAGCGGATCCCGGCCGTGGTGCGGGAGCTGGACGACGCCGCGGCCGCGGAGGCGGCGCTGGTCGAGAACATCCAGCGGGTGGATCTGAACCCGATCGAGCGTGCGCATGCGCTGCGCTCGCTTTCGGAGATGTTCGGGCTGACGCACGAGGAGGTGGCGGGGCGCGTCGGGCTTGAACGGCCGACGGTCTCGAACCTGATCCGGCTGACGGAGCTGAGCCCGGGGATCCAGGAATTGCTCGGGCAGTGGCGTCTGGCGATGGGGCACGCGCGGGCGCTGCTGGCGGTGGGGGATCTGGAGCGGCGGGAGGCGCTGGCGCGGCAGGCCGCGGAAGAAGGGTGGAGCGTGCGGCGGCTGGAAGAGGCGGTCAAGGAGCCGGCCGGCGACGCGGCGAGCGGCGAGCCGCGAGCGGTGGGGGGGGTGGGAGGGGTGGGTGGGGCGA
>CAYMFP010000356.1:0-3303 GCA_964389385.1 uncultured Phycisphaeraceae bacterium
CTCTCCCCCCGACTCCTCCGCGGCGCCCGGCTAACGTTCCCGCTCCTCCGCCCGGGAGCCCCGCGTGCCCTCCCACGACTCCGCCACGACCCACGAGCGCCGCCCGCCCGCACCGTGGCGGCGCGTCCTCTCCGCCTACTTCGCCGGCCGCGGACGCCGGACCGCCCTCATGGCGGTCCACTTCTTCATCAAGGAGTCCCCCAACAACTTCATGAGCCACTACACCTGGCTCATCGTCACCCTCGCGACCATCGCCGCGGGGTTCCGGGGCCCCGGCGCCGCCCCCACCCCTGCCTCCGCCGCCGACTCCGCCCACGCCCCCGCGGAGGACGCCGCCCTCACCGCCTGGCTCGCCGAGCACTTCTGGCTCGCCCTCGCCGGCGGCACCCTCGCCTACCTCGCCCTGCTCGCCTGGAACATCCCCGGGCACACCATCTTCCAGCACCACGCCTCGGCCATCACCCGCGGCACCGGGCGCGACCTGCGCGTCCGCGTCTGCCGCCAGCTCCAGCAGCTCAGCCTCCTCTACCACGGCCGCGAGAACATCGGGCGGATGCAGTCCAAGGTCATCCGCGACGTCGACACCATCGAGACCGCGGCCAACCAGGTCCTCATCCCGCTCCTCGCGGCCGTCAGCGGCGTCGCCGTCCTCCTCGCCACCGCCGCCCTCTTCAGCCCGGAGATCCTCTGGCTCTTCGCCGCCGGCGTCCCCATGTGCTGGGCGATCGACCGCTTCTTCCGCCGCCCCATCCACCACAACGCCCAGGCCTACCGCGAGACCTTCGAAGCCCTCGGCTCCCGCCTCCAGGACATGATCCAGATGATCCCGGTGACGCGCGCCCACGGGCTCGAGGAGCACGAACTCGCCGCCGCCGAGCAGCGCATCCGCACCGTCTCCGACGCCGGCATCCGCTTCGACCGCGTCGTCGCCAAGTTCGCCGCCACCACCTGGTCGAGCATGATGGCCACGCAGGTCCTCTTCCTCGCCTCCTCCGTCCTGCTCGTCCGCCGCGGCTCGCTCACCGTCGAGGAACTCGTCCTCTTCAACACGCTCTTCGGGCGCATCACCAGCACCTTCATGCACCTGCTCAGCGTCGTCCCCCTCGCCGCGCGCATCCGCGACGCCTTCGCCAGCGTCGACGAGATCCTCGGCGCCCCGGACCTCGAGCAGAACCTCGGTCGCGAGGCCGTGGCCTCCGTCCGCGGGGACATCGCCTTCCGCGGCGTCTCGTACGCCTACCCCGGCGCCGCCGCCCTCGCCCTCGACGGCGTCGACCTCGAGATCCGCGCCGGCGAGTCCGTCGCCCTCGTCGGCCCCAGCGGGCACGGCAAGTCCACGATCCTCTCGCTGATGCTCGGCCTGATCCGCCCCACGTCCGGGCGCATCCTCCTCGACGGGCGCGACATGTCCGACCTCGACATGCGCTCCTTCCGCCGCCACGTCGCCGTCGTCACCCAGCAGTCCGTCTTCTTCGGCGGCACCATCCGCGAGAACGTCGCCTACGGGCACACGGGCGTCCCCGAGCCCCGCCTGGTCCGCGCCCTCGAACTCGCCAACGCCTGGGGGTTCGTCTCCCAACTCGAGCACGGGATCGACACCCGCATCGGAGACGGCGGCCGCGCCCTCTCCGGCGGGCAGATGCAGCGCCTCGCCCTCGCCCGGGCCCTGCTCCGCGACCCCCGCATCCTCGTCCTCGACGAGCCGACCAGCGCCCTCGACGTCGAGGCTGAACTCGCCTTCCGGCGCGCCCTCGCCAACGTCGGGCCCGGACGCACCGTCGTCCTCGTCTCCCACTCCATCACCAACGCCCGCACGATGGACCGCATCCTCGTCGTCGAGCACGGCCGCATCGCCGCCGCCGGCTCCCACGACGAACTCATGCGCACCGAGAACTTCTACTCCCGCGCCATGCTCGAGATCGGCGCCACCGCCGCGGCCTGACCGGCCCCGGCACCCGGGCATCCCGCTACCCTTTGCTCCCCATGCCGGCCGAGGACCACCTGCCCCAGAACCGCCGCGACGCCCTCCGCGGCCGCTCCGTCTGCGTCACCGGCGGCGCGGGCTTCATCGGCGGGCACCTCACCGAGGCCCTCCTCCGCCTGGGCGCCCGCGTCGCCGTCATCGACGACCTCTCCAACGCCGGCTTCGACCTCCCCGCCGCCCTCCTCGACCGCTGGTCCGAGAACTTCCGCTTCGTCCACGCCTCCATCCTCGAACGCCGCGCCCTCGCCGAGGCCGTCGAGGGCGCCGACGTCGTCTTCCACCTCGCCGCGATGTCGAGCGTCCCCCGCTCCGTCGAGGAACCCGAACGCTCGTTCGAGGTCAACGCCGCCGGCACCGTCCGCGTCCTCGAGGCCGCGCGCGCCGCCGGCGTCCGCCGCCTCGTCTACTCCGCCTCCTCCTCCGCCTACGGCGACGCCCCCACGCTCCCCAAGGTCGAGACCATGCGCCCCGACCCCCTCTCCCCCTACGCGGCCGGCAAGCTCGCCGGGGAAGAAGCCGTCGCCGCCTGGTCCCGCTGCTACCCGCTGGAGGGCATCAGCCTCCGCTACTTCAACATCTTCGGCCCCCGTCAGCCGGCCGACAGCCCGTACTCCGGCGTCGTCGCCGCCTTCGCCCGCCGCCTCCTCTCCGGGCAGCGCCCTGTCATCCACGGCGACGGCGAGCAGACCCGCGACTTCACCTACGTCGACAACGCCGTCCTCGCCAACCTCCTCGCCGCCACCGCCATCCCTCACCCCGGCGAACTCCGCGGGCAGGTCGTCAACGTCGGGTCCGGCGAACGCATCTCCATCAACGACCTCGCCCGCCTCATGGCCGAGGCCGCCGGCCGCCCGGACCTCGCCCCCGAGCACCTCCCACCCCGCGCCGGCGACGTCCGCGACTCCCTCGCCGACATCGCGGCCGCCGAACTCCTCCTCGGCTACCGCCCCCTCGCCACCCTCCGCCAGGGCCTCGAACCCACGCTCGCCTGGTACCGCGAGCAGTACGCGGCCGCGTAACGCGGCATCGCGGGGATCGTCCACAGAGCCCTCCCCTGTTGGCGCGTTCCCGCGTTGGCGCGTTCTCAGCTCTGCCCTCTATCCTCCCCCATGCCCCTCCGCCCCCTGGATTACCTCCGGGCCCCCCTCGCCCTCCTCCGCCTCGGGGTCCAGACCGGCTTCCGATTCCGCGGCCCGTACTGGCAGTGGCGCCTCCACACCGCCTTCGGCCGCGGCTACCCCGCCTCGAAGCTCGAACTCGTCCGCTCCATCCTCGAATACGGCGCCTGGGCCGCCCGCATCCGCTCCCTCCGCTGACCC
>CAYMFP010000357.1:0-3287 GCA_964389385.1 uncultured Phycisphaeraceae bacterium
GCGGGGCGGGGTGTGGTGTGGGGTGGGGGGGGGGGGCGCGGGCGCGCGGCGCGCGCCGCGCGGCGCGCGGCGCCGCCGGCGACGCGAGGGCGGGGGGCGTCGGCCCGCGGCGGAGTGTTCAGCGGGCGGGGTTCCGGGCGGCCTCGGCGAGATGCTCGAGGAACGACTGCGACCAGACGAAGACGTCGTGCTTCGCGACGGTGCGGCGCATCGCCGCCATGCGTCGGCGGGCGTCGGCGGGGTCCAGGGAGAGGGCGCGTTCGAACGTCGTCGCCATCCCGTCGATGTCGTACGGGTTGACCATCAGCGCCTGCTTCAGTTCGAGCGCGGCCCCGGCGAACTCCGAGAGGACCAGCACGCCGGAGTTGTCGAGCCGCGAGGCGACGTACTCCTTCGCCACGAGGTTCATCCCGTCGCGGAAGGGGGAGACCACCATCACGTCCGCGGCCAGGTACGCCGCGAGCAGCTCGTCGAACGGCATCGAGCGGTAGATGTAGTGCACGGCGATGTTGCGCATCGTCGCGAACTCGCCGTTGATGCGCCCGACCAGGCGCTCGACGTTGTTCCGCAACTCCGCGTAGTCCTCGACCTTCTCGCGCGTCGGCACGGCGACCTGGATGAAGACCACGTCATCGGCCGTGTAGTTCCCCCGGTTGAGGACCTCCTCGAACGCCCGGAGGCGGATGTCCACGCCCTTGGTGTAGTCCAGGCGGTCCACGCCCATGATGATCTTGCGGTGGTCGAAGCTGGCGCGGAAGCCCTCGGCCCGGGCGCGGCAGTCGGGCTCGGCCGCCTTCTCCGCGAAGCGGGCGACGTCGATCGAGATCGGGAACGCGGCGACGCGGACGCGGCGTCCCTGGTACTGGAGCACGTTCTCGGACCCCCGCGCCCCCGCGAACCGCTTCGCGGCCCGGACGAAGTTCTGCGCCGCCAGCCGCGTCTGGAACCCGACCAGGTCCGCCCCGAGCATCCCCTCCAGGATCTGCCGCCGCCAGGGCATCTTGGCGAACAGCTCCTCCGGCGGGAACGGGATGTGCAGGAAGAAGCCGATCGCGCTGTTCGGGCGGGCCTCGCGGATGAGCCCGGGCACGAGCTGCAACTGGTAATCCTGCACCCAGATCAGGTCGTCGTCGCCGGAGGCGGCCAGGGTCGCCTGGGCGAACCGCTCGTTGAGCGTCCGGTACGGGCGCCACCAGTGCCGGTGGAACGTGGGGAACCGGATAGCGTCGTGGTAGAGCGGCCAGAGGGTTTCGTTGGAGAACCCGTAGTAGAACCCGTCCAACTCCTCGTCCGTCATGGCGACGGGCTGGATGAGCATCCCCTCGTGCTCGAAAGGCTTGGGGGGCTTGTCGGGGACGCGTTCCGCGGCCGTGCCATCCCACCCGATCCAGGCCCCCCCGCGTTCGCGGAGCATCGGCGCCAAGGCCGCCACGAGCCCCCCCGGGCTGGTGACCCATCGGCTCTGCCGCCCCTCCTGGACGCGCCGGACCGGCATGCGGTTGGCGACCACCACGATCCGGCGGTTGGCGAGCCCGGAACGCCCACGCTTGCGTCCGGAAGCGGGGCGGGGGGTCACGATCGCTGCTTCGGTGGTGTCGACGGGGCTCAACGGGTCTCCGCGGGGACGGCGCCCGGACCTCTGCGGGTGCGCGGGCCGTCGGGGGTGAGGCAGGGTGTTTTCCTACGGTACCCGTACCGGCGGCTCCCCGCCGCGGCATCTTCCCCCCGCTTCTCGGGGCAGAACGCGCGGTGCGTCCGGATCGGGTATGGTTTCCGCCCCTCGCTCCACGCCGCCCGGGGTGTCCGGGAGCCGGCGCGGGGCGCGGTGCGTCCGTCAGCCAGAGGAGTCCCGAACATGGCCGAGCAGCCCCAGCCGAACCAGCCCCAGGGCCAGCAGATCCAGCTCCGGATCGACGAGTCCAAGATGCACTCGACGTACGCGAACACGATCCGGTCGTCGAGCACGCTGGACGAGGTGATCCTGGACTTCGGGCTGAACATCCCGCAGCAGGGCGCGCAGGGGCAGCCCCCGGTGGTGGTCTTCAGCGTGGGGAGCCGGATCATCATGAACTGGGCCGGGGCGAAGCGCCTGGCGATGACGCTGGGGCAGATGATCCGGCAGTACGAGGAGCGCAACGGCGAGATCGTGCTGAACCGCCAGCAGGGACACGCGTAAGCGAGCCGTCGCATCCCCGGGGCGGTCGGTCCGGTAGACACGCCGCGCCGCGGGGAGCGGCGCGACCGGAGACCGGACCGATGAGCACCCTGGGGACCGAGGCGCACGCGCAGGCCGACGCCCTCGACCGCGAGCGCCTGCGGGCGGAGGTCGAGGAGCGATCGCAGGACATGCGCCGCCTGATCGACGCGGTCGGTCGGGTGGTGGTTGGACAGCGGTACATGGTCGAGCGGCTTCTGGTGGGGCTGCTGACCGGGGGGCACGTCCTGCTCGAGGGCGTGCCGGGGCTGGCGAAGACGCTGACGGTCTCGACGCTCGCGCGGGCCGTGCGGGCGGAGTTCAGCCGTGTGCAGTTCACGCCGGACCTGCTGCCGGCGGACGTCGTCGGCACGCTGATCTACAACCCGCGGGAGGGGACGTTCGCGCCGCGGAAGGGCCCGGTCTTCGCGAACATCGTGCTCGCGGACGAGATCAACCGCGCGCCGGCGAAGGTGCAGTCGGCCCTGCTCGAGGCGATGCAGGAGAAGCAGGTCACGATCGGCGACCGGACGTACCCGCTCCCGAAGCCGTTCCTGGTCCTCGCCACGCAGAACCCGATCGAGCAGGAGGGGACGTACCCGCTCCCGGAGGCGCAGGTCGACCGCTTCATGCTCAAGCTCCGCGTCGGCTACCCGACGCGGGCGGACGAGCGGGCGATCATCGACCGCATGGCGGCGAGCGCGCCGGCGGTCGAGGTCGAGCCCGTGATCGACATCGAGGAGATCGCGTCGCTGCGCCGGCTGGTCGACCGGGTGTACGTGGACGAGAAGATCAAGGACTACGTGGTCGACCTGGTGCACGCGACGCGCGAGCCGGCGGCCCCCGAGGCGGGGCTGGACGCGAAGATCGCCCGCGACCTGGCCCGCCTGATCGAGTTCGGCGCCTCCCCCCGCGCCTCCATCGCCCTGACGATGGCGAGCCGGGCGCACGCGTTCCTGCAGGGGCGGGCCTTCGTCACCCCGAGCGACGTGAAGGCGATCGGCACGGACGTGCTCCGCCACCGGGTGCTCGCCAGCTACGAGGCCGAGGCCGAGGGCGTCTCGCCCGACGACGTGGTGAAGATGGTCTTCGA
>CAYMFP010000358.1:0-3267 GCA_964389385.1 uncultured Phycisphaeraceae bacterium
CACCCCACCCCACCCTCACCTCCTCTCCCACCCCTCGCGCCTCATCCTGCCGCGGCGCCGCGGTGCGGCCGATCGCGCGGTGCATTGGGCCGGCCCTGGCCTCGCACGCGGGGCACTTGCGGCCGGAACAAGGACATCGGTAGGCTCGAATATGGGCTTGCCCCGACGGGGCAGCCCCGGGGGGAACGGCGGAGAGCAGGGCGATGGGCGACCGAGCGAGGGACGAGGGCGGGGGCTGGCGCATCGGCGTCGTGGCGCTGGCGCTGATGGCCGCGGTCGCCCGGCCGTGGGACACGGGCTCGCAGGGCGGGCCCGAGCCGGAGCCGCTGCCGCCGCTGGACCTCGGCGAACTCAACGGGCACGCGGACCGGACGGGGCTGCCCCGCCTGGAGGCGCTGCCGGAGTGGATCGAGCACCCGCCGGGCTCGCGCCCCGCGGACGCGGCGCCTCCCCGCGCGGCCGTCGACCCCTGAGGGACCTCGGACCGGGCGGTCGGGAGCGGCGGGTCAGGAGCCGTTGCCGGTGCGGCGGAGCGGGGTCTGCCGGGCGACGCGGCCGCTGCCGCGGAGGGAGGCGAGGCGGATCGCGGCGTTGATGAGCCCGAGGTGCGTGTACGCCTGGGGATGGTTGCCGAGCCCGAGGCCGGATTCCGGGTCGACCTCCTCGGGCATGAGCCCGGTGGGCCCGGCGAGGGTGACGTAGCTTTCGAAGAGGGCGCGGGCGTCGCGCTCGCGTCCGCACAGGGCGTAGGCCTCGATGAGCCAGGCCGTGCAGAGATTGAAGCCGCCCTCCTGCCCGGGGAGCCCGTCGTCGCCGAGGTAGCGGTAGACGGTGCCGTTGCGGAGCAGGTGCTTCTCGGTGGCGCGGATGGTGCCGAGGAATCGCTCGTCGTCGGGGGGGAGGAGGCCGGTGAGCCCGACGGCGAGGACGGAGGCGTCGACCTCTTCGCGTCCGTAGGCGATCGTGAAGGAGTTGAGCCGCGGCGACCACCCGTTCTCGAGCACGTCGGCGGCGATCTCGTCGGCGAGCGCCTCCCAGTCTTCCCGCTCGCGGCCGAGGAATCCCTGCGAGATCTCGGCGGCGAGGCGGACCGTCTGCCAGCACATGACCTTCGAGTGGACGTGGTGCTGCATCGGGCCGCGGATCTCCCAGATGCCGTGGTCCGGCTCGGTCCAGCGTTTGGCGACGGCGGTGGTCATCGCCTCGACGAGGCGGTAGTGCTCGGCCGAGAGGGGGGCGCCGCGGGACATGAGCAGGTGGATGAGTTCGACGATGGGCCCGAAGACGTCGAGCTGGAGCTGCCCGGCCGCGGCGTTGCCGGTGCGGACGGGGCGCGAGCCGGCGTACCCCGCGAGTTCGGCGATCTCGGCCTCGGCGGGGATGTCGGTGCCGTTGACGGTGTAGATCGGGCGGAGCCGCTCGGGGGCCGGCAGGGTGTCGAGCACGCCGAGGAGCCAGTCGAGCAGGCGGAGGGCCTCGCCGTTGGAGCCGAGGCGGACCAGCGCGGCCGCGGCGAGGGCGGCGTCGCGCGGCCAGCAGTAGCGGTAGTCCCAGTTGCGGATGCCGCCGATCGTCTCGGGGAGGCTGGTGGTGCCGGCGGCGGCGATGGCGCCGGTCGGGTTGTGCACGAGCCCGCGGAGCACGAGGGCGGAGCGGCGGCAGAGGTCCGGCTCGACGGAGGGGACGTCGAGCCGCGCGGCCCAGGAGGACCAGTAGCGGCGCGTCTGCTCGGAGCGCATCTCCGGCGTGACGATGCTCGGGGCGAGCGAGCCGGTCCCGTAGCGCAGCTCGAGCACGACGGGCTCGCCGGGGCTGAGGTCGATCTCCGCGTAGGCGGTGTGGTGCATGCCCTCGTCCTCGATCGTCCACTCCACGCCGTGCGCGCGGAGGACGATCGGGTCGAGGGTGTCGAGGACGGCGAGCCCGCCCTCCCGGACCTCCAGGCGGGTGTGGACGCGCCCGAAGTCCAGGCGGGGGGCGAAGACGATGCGCACGCGGCGGTCGCCCTCGATGACGCGGACCAGGTCCGTCCGCCCGGGACGCTGCATCGGGCGCCCGCCGGAGCAGTCGAGGAAGTCCGTCACGGTCAGGCGGGGCCACGAGGTCTTGAGGTGGAAGCTGTCCCCCTCGTAGACCTGCGTGGGGCGCGCGTCGCCCTCGGCCGGCATCACGGTGAAGTGCCCGGCGGGGGGCCCGCCGAGGAGTTCGGCGAAGATGGCGGGCGAATCGATCCGCGGGACGCACATCCAGACGACGCGGGCGTCGGGCGTGACCAGCGCGAGCGTGCGCTGGTCGGTGAGCATGGCGTGGTCCTCGATCGGCACCGCGTCGGAGCCGGCGAGGAACTCCTCGCGGAGTTCGGAGAGCCGCGCGAGCGTGCGGGCGACCTGCCGCGTGTTCTCGACGCGGTAGGCGGCGATGGTCGATCCCTCGCCGACCTTCACGCCCACGTCACGGCTGGTGAGGTGGGCGAAGCCGTCCTCGTCGGTGCGGTCGTCGCCGAGGAAGATGCACGCGGAGGCGCCCGTGGTGCGGCGGACCCTGTCGAGGGCCGTGCCC
This sequence comes from uncultured Phycisphaeraceae bacterium, assembly GCA_964389385.1. GTDB lineage: Bacteria > Planctomycetota > Phycisphaerae > Phycisphaerales > UBA1924 > CAYMFP01. Next base: position 2,560 of record CAYMFP010000358.1, read on the forward strand.
TTGCTCGTCGGCACCACGGCGAGTTCGAGGACCTTCTTGCCGCGCTTCAGGTGCACGCCGTCCCACGAGGCCGGGCCGGCGAGGACCTGGGCCGCCCCGCGCTCCGCCGACTCCTTCGAGGCGTTGCGGTAGTGGAACGCGACCGAGGCGGGCTTCACCTCGACGCCGAAGGCCGGGTCCTGCTCGGCGATGCGCCGGATCTCGGCGATGAGCCGGTCGCGCAGCTCCGCGGCCTCGGGGGGGAGGCTCGAGACGAAGTCGAGGTCGAACTCCGAGCCGTGCGACCCGATGAGCGTGATGTCCTCCGGGTAGCCGGTGAGTTCGCCGAGGTTGGACAGGGCGCGCCCGGAGACGATGGTCACGTGCGTGTGCGGCAGCGCGGCGAGCTTGCGGAGCGCGACCATCGCGTCGCGGTCGGGGCGCGCCTGCTCCGGGTCCTCGACGATCGGGGCGAGGGTGCCGTCGTAGTCGGTGGCGACGAGCAGCACCGGCACGCGCGCGAGCTGCTGGAGCCGCTCGTCGAGCGCCTTCGGGTCCGACTTGCGGTCCGGCGGCACCGGGCCGCGGCGGTCCGAGGGGCTGAGGGAGGGCGCAGCGCCGGCCGGCCCGGCGGGGGCGGGGGCTCCTTGCGGCTGCATCGCGTCGGCTTCTGTGGGCATCGGGTGAGATCGTGCGGGTGGGGTCGTGCGGGTGGAGCCGTGGGGTGAA
>CAYMFP010000359.1:0-3267 GCA_964389385.1 uncultured Phycisphaeraceae bacterium
CGTCCGGCATCTCCGCAGCGTACCGCCCGTGTCAAGCGCCGGCCGCCCGGGATCCCAAGCCGCGTCCGCTCGCCTCCTTCCTCTCGGTTCCTTGTGACCACGTGCCTGCCCGGCGTCCACGCCGGGCGGTTCCCTGTACGTGGCCAAGGCCGACCGGATGCCGAAATCCGACGGCGTGGGTGCCGCCTGCGCGCAACCCCAGCCCCCGTGTTTATGGGGCCCCATCTATTCCAGTGGTTGATCGCGAACGCATGCGCGGTATTGTGTGGCGGGCGAGAAACCCTCTCGGCCTGTTGCGGACAAAGACCGGAAGTCAATGTCGCAGAACGGGTTGCCAGACTCGATCGGATTGGTGCGGCGGTGCGGTCGCCCTGCGCCCGGACGGGGTGGGTTCACCCTCACCGACATCGTGGTCTGCATGGCGATCGTGGCCGTGCTGCTGGCGATCTTGTTCCCGACCTTCGGGCGAGCGAAGGAGGCCAGCCGTCGGGTGGTCTGCGCCTCCAACCAGCGTCAGATCGGGCTGGCGTTGGCCATGTACGCCGACGACTTCGGAGGCCGGCTCCCGCCGAGCGTGTTCCTCGACGCGGCGCTGGTCCCGCCCGGCACCTTCCAGCGCCACAGCCACGAGACGGTGCGGGTGCGCCTGGCGACGACGCCCACGGGCAAGGACGCGGGTTCGTGGGACGGCCTCGGGTTGCTCGCGTCGACCAACTTCATCCGCACGCCCGAGGTCTTCTACTGCCCGTCGCACCGCGGGCCCAACCGCCTGCCCGAGTTCCGGAGTCTCTGGGCGGCCGGCGCGGGCGACATCGTCGGCAACTACCAGTACCGCGGCGGCATCGACGGGCCGGAACGGACGGATGGGCTCAACGCCCGCGGCCTCTGGCAGCTCTCGCCCACGTTCTCCCTGGTCTCCGACGGCATGCGCTCGCAGGGGGAGGTCAACCACGCGGACGGGATGAACGTGCTCTCCGCCGCCCTCTCCGTCCGCTGGTTCAGCGACACGGGCTCCACGCTGCACGACCTGCTGCCGGAGACCCCGAGCCACGAGGCGAGCGCCATCGTCGATCTCGCCTGGCGCCGGTTCGACGCCTCCCTGGGGACGCCCTCTCAGAACCCGGCGATCTCCGGCAACCCGGGGTACTGATTCTTCCGCCGGCCGGCCGAATGATCGTGGATGCGTCCGTCGATCCTTCGCCGCTGCTCCGCGGCCATCGCCGTCGCCTGTGCGAGCCTGCTCTGCCTCCAGAGCCCCGCCCACGGGCGGATCACGCCCGAGCGGCTCTACAACCCGGTCGGTCGCCCGATCCCGGTCGTGGTCGAGGTCCCGGAGGATGCGACGGGGGAGATCGAGATCCGCCTGCTCCGCCCGCGTTCGGGCGAGCCGGTGGCGACGGCCGTCGCCACCCGCGGGCGGGCGGACCTCGCGTCGCTCTTCCCGGTGCTGCACGACGCCCGGGCGCTCCCCGCGGGCGCGCGCGTGCTGTACGCGCAGGTCTTCGCGGGCGGGCGGGCCGTCGGTCCGGCGCTCGTGCTCCAGCCGATGGTCCCGCCCGAGCGGGCGGGGCTGATCGACCCCGCGACGCTGCGCCCCACGAGCAACCCGGCGGTGGGGGAGCTGATGTTCGACGACGAGCGGCGCGTCCGCGAGGCCGCCCGGCGCGGGTCGCCGCTGCCCCCGACCCCGCGCCCGCTGAGCGGGTGGCGGGCGTACGTCGACCGGCACGTCGTGCTGGAGACGAGCGAAGGGATCGTCGAGGTGCGCCTGCGCCCGGACGCGGCGCCGAACACCGCGTGGTGGTTCCTGCACCTGGCGGAGAACGGGTTCTACGACGGGGCGCCCTTCCACCGCGTCGTGCCCCGGCTCGCGGACGGGACGCCCTTCCTCGTGCAGTTCGGGGATCCGACGGGCACCGGCCTCGGCGGCGCGGGGCAGTGGCAGGACCTCGAGCGGTCGTCGCTCGAGCACGGCTTCGGCGTGCTCGGCGCCGCCCGGTTCGGCGAGCCGGACTCGTGGAACGGGCAGGTCTTCATCGGGCTCGGGCGGCGCGGGACGGCGTCGCTCGACCGCGGGTACGCGGCCTTCGCCGAGGCCGTCGCGGGGGCGAGCACGATCCAGGCGATCGCCGACCGCGAGACCGACGCGGACGACCGCCCCCTCGAGATGCCCGTCATCGAGCGCGTGCTGGTGGTCGACGCCCCGCCCCGGGGCTCGGGGCCCGAGCCGCTCGCCGAGCCGAGGCCGAGCCGCCCGGAGGAGCGGCCGGTCCGCTGACGCCGCGGGCGCGGCTCAGAAGCGGACCCGCACCTCGACGCCCGCGAAGAAGCCCGGATCGACGTCGGGCTCCTCGATCTCGTCGCCCTCCGAGTCGAGGATCTCGAACTCGGTCCAGACGGAGGCGCCCGCGACGGCCGAGAGTTCGAACCGCCGCGACGGGCGGTAGGTCAGGCCGAGCGCCACCGGCACGCGCGAGTCGATGAAGACGCCGTCGTCGTACGCCCCGCCGTCGTCCTCGAGCCGGTACTGGCGGCGCTCGAAGCCGGCGAGCAGGCGGAATTCCAGGGACTCGGCCGGCGTGAAGCCGAGCACGAAGCCGCGATCCTCCGTGCCGACCCGCCAGCGGTCGTTGATGCGGTACTCGACGACGGGGAAGGGGACGATGAAGACGTCGTCGTCCTCGATCTCGGTCGAGAGCGAGAGCCCGGCGCCGATCCGCAGCCGCTCGTTCACCTGGTACGTCACCCCGCCGGTGAAGCCGCCGTACAGGGCGTCGCCGATGTCGGCCCCGTCCTCGAAGCTCGCGATCAGCGAGGCGCCGGCGAACCAGCCGAAGCGGGTGTCGGGGACGCGCCCGAGGAGCATCGCCGAGACGGAGTAGGTGCTGGCCTCCTCCAGCGGCCCCTCGCTCCCGGCGCCCGGGATGAGGTCCGACAGCCCGCCCCAGTCGTACCACGACCGCTCGGAGTCGAACCCGATCCGCAGGCTCAGGGCGTCGCTGACGGCGTACGTGCCGGAGACGCCGGCGCCGGCCCGCCACACCTGCACGTCCCCGTCGTCGCCGTCCAGGTCGGTCTCGGCGGCGTAGAGGGCGCCCGCGTCGAGCTGGACGACGAAGCGGGGGCGCTGCGCCTCCGGAACCGCAGGGGGCGGGGCCGGGTCCGCGGCCGCGGCCTCCGACGGCGCGTCCTGCGCCGCGACGGCGGGGCAGAGGGCGGCGAGGGCGAGCAGCGCGGGCAGCCGGCGGGGACAGCGGCGGTGGTGGG
>CAYMFP010000360.1:0-1164 GCA_964389385.1 uncultured Phycisphaeraceae bacterium
CAGCCCATCACCCCGAGCCCCGGCGGCCCGCCGCGGGGGCGGAAGAACGGAGCTGACGCGTGCCCGAGGGATCGTTCCGCTGCCGAGTCGTGACGCCGACCGCCAAGCTGCTCGACGAGCGGGTGAAGTACGTCAACGTGCCGGCCCACGACGGGCTCATGGGCATCGCGCCGGGCCGCGCCGCGATCGTCGGCAAGCTCGGGCTCGGCGAGCTGCGGCTGGAGTTCCCCACCGAGCGCGGCACGGCCGACCGGCTCTACTTCATCCACGACGGCTTCTTCAAGATGGAGGGGGACGAGCTGGTCGTCCTCGCCCAGGAGGCGATCCCGGCCGAGACGATCGGCGAGGCCGAGGCCCAGGCGGAGCTGCGCGAGGCCGAGGCCCGCACGGTCGCCCCGGACGCGAAGGACAAGGCCGCCGAGGCCGACCGCATCCGCCTGCAGCGCGAGCGGGCGCGGCTGAAGGTCCGCATCGCCGCGCACCACCGCGGCGCCGGCAAGGCGATCTGACCGGCGGCACGAACGAGCCCGCCGCGGGCTCGTTCGTGGCTGTGTCCGATCATCCGGGGGCGGCCGCGCTCGGGACTTCGGGCGCCGCCACGAATGAGCCCGAAGCGGGCTCATTCGTGCCACCTCTACATCTGCTTGGACATCGCCCGCTGGAGCTCGCGCTTCGTCTCGCGCTCCTTGATCGCCTGCCGCTTGTCGTAGTTCCGGCGGCCCTCGGCGAGGCCGACGAGCACCTTCACGAACCCGTTCTTGAAGTACATCCTGAGGGGGACGAGCGTGAGCCCCTTCTGGTCGACCTGGCGGGCGAGCTTGTCGATCTCGCGGCGCTTGGCGAGCAGCCTGCGGGTGCGGGTGAGCTTGTGCTGCATCGCCCCGGCCGGGGCGTACTCGCCGATGTTGACGTTCCAGAGCGTCAGCTCGGGCGGGTCGCCCTTGACGGAGACGTACCCCTCGGCGAGCGAGGCGTTCCCCTCGCGGACGGCCTTGACCTCGGAGCCGACAAGCTGCACGCCGCACTCGATCGTGTCGAGGATGGTGTAGTCGTGCCGCGCCCGCCGGTTCTCGATCGTGGCTTCGTTGGATGTCTTCTTGTTGCCCTTGGCCATGGGGAGGAGGAAGGGTAGGGGGGAGGGTGGGGAGAGGCATCAGGGATTCG
>CAYMFP010000360.1:1174-3258 GCA_964389385.1 uncultured Phycisphaeraceae bacterium
TTTGGGGGGGGGGGCGGGCGGGTTGGCGTTGGGGGTTTTGTGGGTTGTGTTTTTGTTCCCTTGGGCCTGGGGTGGTTTTTGGGTTTGGGGGGAGGGTGGGGAGAGGCATCAGGGATTCGGCATCAGGCATCAGAGGGAGGAAGGAAGAGGCGCCGGGGACCGGGCACCCGGGCGGAGGAGCGTTCGGCCGTGCCGACGCGTGGGAAGGGCCGTGAACGCCAAGCACCCGGCTGTACCCTGTCCTCCGGCTTGTCCGGAGGACGACGCATCATGGTGTATGCTGGCGCGGAACGGAAGGGGGTTGGAATGGAGGCATTTTCACGGTGGGTGCGTTGGGATGATCGGTTGTCGTTGCCGCAGTGGGACGGTCCGGGTGTGTACGTGCTCGCCCGCTTCGAGGGCGCGCCACCGGCGATCGTGGACCCGCTGGATGAGCGGGTTCTTCTCATTGCGGAAACGCACGATCAGACGCTCGCGCAGCGGTGGCGGCAATTCCATCGTTGTGCGACGCGAGGACAGCGAGGACACGCGGGCGGCAGAACGTTCTGGTCGATCTTCGGGAACGGCGGCGATACGGAGATCCCCGGCTGGCTGTGCGTCGCGGCGAGCGGCGTGCCTGCGGGGGTCGACGATGTGAAGGCGTACGCTCGCGGTATCAAACAGGACCTTCTCGGGCGGTACGAGGATCGCCACGGGGTGCCGCCCGCCTGCAATGCGCCGTTGGCTCGCGGTCCCGTGGAGTTGCCGCAGGAGTTCATCGAAGCCGGGACATCGTCAGGGGTGGTGGTCGCGGAGAGGACGTCGATGGAAGAGCCGGCCGTGCGGTTTACGGAGTGGGTCCCTTGGAGGGAGCGGGGCGTCCTGCCGGGGCTGGATGCTCCCGGCGTCTATGCCCTTGCACGGCTCGGCGATGCGTCTTCCGACGCTGCACCGCTCGATGAGCGCGTCGTGTATCTCGGAGAAACCTGCGACAATGTGCTGCGCGGACGGCTCGGCCAGTTCCAGCGGAGCGCCTTCGGAGGCCGCGAAGGGCACAGCGGCGGGATGACCTACAGGAAGCTGTACGGGGATTCCGAAGACGCTTTGTTCGTCTCCGTCTTCGCGGTGTCGGGACTGCCCGAGCCGCATCGTTCATCGTTCATCCGGCACGTCGAGCGAGATCTGCTCTGGAAGTACGTGCGGCGGTGGGGCCGCAGGCCGGTGTGCAACAGCAGGTGAGGGAAAGCGATGCCGACCATTGTCGTCTCCTGTGCAGGAAGCAAGTCCGGGAACGCCGGCAGCATGCAGGACGGTGACGGCCGTGACATCCGCTTTGTCGGTGATCCGGACGCGGCGCCGCGGCCCGCGGACTGCGTCTACGCACGGCCGGATGATCTCAGCGACGACGGCCGCAGTTGGCGAGTGCGGCTCCGAGAGTACAACGAGCAATGGCGGGGCAGCTCTACGAATCCGTGGGGCCTGCTCCGGGCGTTCGAGCTGTACGAGCCAAAGAGGAAGCAGTATCGCACCGTTTATCGCGATCTGGTCGCGCAATTTGGCGTGGCCAACGTGTTCATTCTCTCCGCCGGATGGGGACTCATTCCCGCCGACTATCTTACGCCCGTCTACGATATTACGTTCAGCATGGATTGCAGGATAGCTTCCTTCAAGCGAAGGCCGGCGGGTGGATTCCGAGACGACAACATGCTGCCCATAAACCCACCTTCGCCCGTGTGCTTCATCGGCGGCGAGGACTATAGACCGCCCTTCGTGAGGTTAACGGAGGCGGTGCCGGTGCCGCGCATCGTCTTCTACAACTCGAAGCGAGCCCCAGTAGCGCCCGGGTGCATCGTAAGGCGATTCACGCCCCCATCATCGAAGGAGAGTCGGGGCTGGCAGTACGCGTGCGCGAGGGACCTCATCGCAGGCCGCCTGGACCTCAGCATCGCGATTGGCGAGCGAGGAGGTGGGGGATCGATGCGCGGCCGCGGCGGTGGGGGCTGAGGAGACGGCGTGGACGCGGTGGGGCGCGGGGGGGACGCGTGGGAGTCGTGCGTGGCTGCGCGGGGGCGGCGCAGGGACGCACGGAGGCTGTGCGCGGATGC
>CAYMFP010000361.1:0-3241 GCA_964389385.1 uncultured Phycisphaeraceae bacterium
CGCTTGCTGCGCGGGGGGGCAGACGCCATGATGTCCGCCATGCCCAACCCAGCCTCTTGCGTCGCGCGCCTCCGGCGCCCGGTCCCCGCCCTGCTCTCCCTCGCGGCCGCGGCCGGTGCGGCCGTGCTGCTCGGGGGCTGCTCTTCCACGGCCTCGTTCGAGCGGAGCTTCGCCCTGGACGGGGACGTGGGCGAGTGGCCGAACAAGCGCGTCGCCGTCGCGACGGCGGACTACATCTACCTGCGGTTCAGCATCGCGGAGGAGACGGGGGCCCGCCACGCCCCGGACGCGACGACGCACCTGCTGCTCGACATCGACGACGACGCGGGCTCGGGACTCCGCCTCGGGGACCAGCCGCTCTTCGACCGGTTCCAGCCCGGGGTGCCGCGCGAGATCGCGAACCTGGGCGTGGACATCGAGGTCCAGCTCGCCACCCCGTCGGAGGGGGGTGATCCCCGGGTCCGCCTGATCGGGTACGAGCGCGACGGGACGCCGGTGAGCCTGCACAACTCGGACATCGGCTTCCAGATCGCCCCGACGTACGCGAGCGACTGGTACGAGGTGCGGATCGAGCGCTGGGGCGGGAGCGACTGGCCGCTCGCCCGCCGCGGGCGCGTCCGGGGCGTCTTCCTGACGACCCGCGAGGGAGACCTCGCCGGGGCGAGCGAGCCGTTCTCGTTCACGATGCCGGAGGGCTCCACCCACCGCCCCGCGTCGTTGCAGGAGCCGGCGATCGAGAGCGACCCGGAAGAGGTCGAGCCCGCCCCGGTCGAGGCCGCGCCCGCGTCCTGATGCCCCCCGATCGTTCCGCGTCCGCCGGCCCCGCCGGCGGGCCCGATTCCGCCGCTCGGCCGCCTGAGCTTCCAGCGCTGCGGGGCTACTCCCCCGCGTTGAGGTCTTCGGCCTCCGAGGGGGCCCCGGCCTCCACGAGCACGTGCTCCCCGTCGTCGGTGCTCTCGATGAGCCCGAGTTCGCGGAGGGCGTTCAGGGCGGCGAGCTGCTCGGCCTGCTTCTTGGAGTTCCCCCAGCTCGCCTCGTGCCGGACGCCGCTGAGTTCGACGGCGACGAGGAAGCTCTTCGCGTGGTCGGGCCCCCGCTCGTCCACGATGCGGTAGGTCGGGGTTTCCGAGAGCGTCTGCTGGGCGTGCTGCTGGAGCACGCTCTTGAAGTTCTGCTGGTGCCCGCTGCGTTCGGCCTCGAGGATCAGGGGCTCGAAGAGCGGGGCGACGAACGCCCGCGTCGCCTCGTACCCGGCGTCGAGGTAGAGCGCGGCGACGACGGACTCGAGCACGGCCGCGGCGAGGCTGGAGGGGAGCTGGTCGTGGGTGAGCATCCCCTTGCCGAGGACGATGAACCGCTCGAGCCCGATCTGGCCGGCGATGGTGGCGCACGTCCGGCGGGAGACGGCCGTGCTCTTGATCTTGGTCATCTGCCCTTCGAGGAGGTCGGGGAAGAGGCGGAAGATCTGCTCGCAGACGATGGCGCCGAGGATGGCGTCGCCCAGGAACTCGAGCCGCTCGTTGGAGGCGAGGCGGGAGTTGCTCGCGGAGGCGTGGGTGAGGGCGAGTTCGACGAGGGAGGGGTCGCGGAACCGGTGGCCGGTGATCGCCTCGACTGCGTGCAGGGCTTCTGGATCCATCCGTGATCGCTCCGAACGGGCAGCGGCCCCGCGCGGAGCATCCGCCGGGTTATGCCCTGATCAGGTCCCGCGAGCGATCGTCAGGCGGCCAAGCCGGGGCCGTGAGGGCGGCTGGACGCGTGACGAGCGACCGCGTCATGCCCCTCGCCGGAGTGGCGGGGGTCACCGCTAACATACCGACGGGTGGACGGTTGGCAAGCGAAGCTTGGCCCGCGGAGGCATTATCGGGGCTCTGCCCCATCGGGCCCCCGGGCGGATGCCCCCGCGGGCGGGGACAATCTCCCCATCCGCCGGCGGCCGCCCTTCCCGGACCCGCTGGACAACCCGCCGGGAAGGCTCTACCCTCCCCGCCCCATCCGCCGGACGAACGTCCCGCGGCCTGACCCGCCCACGGACCGAGGTTGGCCATGCATTACCCGCGCCGCACCAGCAAGATCAAGAAGGCTCGCAAGTCCGGCTTCCGGGCCCGGATGGCGACCAAGAGCGGTCGGAAGATCCTGAACCGCCGCCGGCGCATCGGGCGCAAGGCGACGTACAAGGCCTACGCCTAACCGCCCTTCCGGCGGCTCCGCCGGACCGACAACCCATACGAACGGAACAGACGCCGGCTTTGCCCGGCGTTGTTTTCGTGTGGAGGCGGGGCAGGGGCGGGCGAGGGGCAGGGATCATCCATTGCCCCCCACTTCTCCACCTTCCTCGCTCTTCCCGTTGCCGGCTGCCCACTCCCCCCGGCTCACCGTCCGTCGATCATGTCGAAGACGCCGCCCAGGATCGAGCCCTCGCCCTGGCGTGAGCCGCCGGCCGCGGGAGCGGCGGCGAGGATCCGGTTCGCCAGGCGGCTGAACGGGAGCGTCTGGAGCCAGACGGCGCCCGGGCCCCGGAGGACGGCGTAGAAGAGCCCCTCGCCGCCGAAGAGCTTGTTCTTGATGCCCGGGACCATCTCGATCGAGTAGTCGACCCCCTCCTGGAAGGCGACGATGCACCCGGTGTCGATCCGGAGCCGCTCGCCCGGGGCGAGCGTCCGCTTGACGGTGGTCCCGCCGGCGTGGCAGAAGGCGAGCCCCTGGCCCCCCTCGGCCCGCAGGCGTTGGAGGATGAAGCCCTCGCCGCCGAAGAGCCCGGCGCCGAACTTCCGCGTGAAGGCGATGTCGACCGTCACGCCGCGAGCGGCGCACAGGAACGAGTCCTTCTGCGCCAGGATCGAGCCCCCGTGCTCGCCGAGTTCGATCGGGACGACGTGCCCGGGGTAGGGCGCGGCGAAGGCCACGTCCCGCCGCTGCGGCGCGCTGTTGGCGAACATGGTGATGAAGAACGACTCCCCGGTCACCATCCGCTTGCCGGCCTCGAAGAGCTTGCCGAAGAGCCCGCCCCCCTGCTTCATCGAGAGGCTCGTGCCCATCTCGATGCCGTCCTCCATGTACATCATCGCCCCCGCCTCGGCGACGACCGCCTCCTGCGGGTCCAGGGTGACGATGACGGCCTGCATGTCGTCGCCGATGATCCGGTAGTCGATCACGTCCGCGGGCATCCGGGTCCTCTTCGAAAGAAAACGGGCGATCAGTCTATCGGAACCCGCCGCCCGCACTTCCGCCCCCCACCCCC
>CAYMFP010000362.1:0-1461 GCA_964389385.1 uncultured Phycisphaeraceae bacterium
CCAGCCGTCTGCGCTGCTCGTTCTCGCGGGAGGCCAGCAGCAGCACCAGCAGATCCCTGTGCAGCACCGACTCCTCCCTCGCACGCTCCACGCGCCGCGGGATCACGAAGATCACCATGACCAGCGCGACGATCTGAGCAGCGAACAGCGTGACTCCAATGAGTTCCAGCATGCCGCGCAGGATACCCCCCAGCCTTCCGACGCGCGCTCGCCGGAGCCGCCCGCCGGCCGTCAGCCGCCCTCTCGCCTCACCTCCGCCGCTCAGCGCGTCCCCCTTCCGCGGCCCGCGTCTCCCGCCCCTCGCCCCGCCGTACTTCGCCGACCACATTCCCCTCCCCGTCTGCCATCTGCCCCTCTGCCCTCTGCTATCTTCCTCCCCCATGTTCGGCTCCCACCTCTCCGTCGCCGGCGGCATGCACAAGGCCCTCCTCGAGGCCGAGTCCCTCGGCATGGACTGCGTCCAGGTCTTCACCAAGAACCAGCAGCAGTGGAAGGCCCCGCCCCTCAAGGACGACGCCGTCCGCGCCTGGTCCGCCGAACTCGCCCGCCTCGGCTGGCAGCCCACCGATTCCTCGCCCGGCCGCGCCGTCTCCCACGCCTCCTACCTCATCAACCTCGCCAGCCCCGACGACGAACTCCGCGCCAAATCGATCGACCTCATGACCATCGAGGTCGAACGCTGCGAGGCCCTCGGCATCCCCTTCCTCGTCTTCCACCCCGGCGCCGCCACCTGCGGCGACCCCGCCGCCGGCATCCGCCGCATCGCCGAGAGCCACCGCGAGATCTTCAAGCGCACGAAGGGCTTCCGCACCGTCTCCTGCCTGGAGAACACCGTCGGCGCCGGCACCGTCCTCGGCCGCACGTTCGACGAACTCCGCGACCTCCGCGACCGCATCGCCGAGGCCGCCGGCGCCCCCGAGCGCCTCGGCTTCTGCTTCGACACCTGCCACGCCCACGCCGCCGGCTACGACCTCTCCTCCCGCGCCTCCGCCGACGCCGCCCTCGCCGAACTCGACGCCCTCTGCGGCCTCGCCAGCGTCCGCGTCGTCCACATGAACGACTCCGTCGGCCGCTGCGGCTCCCGCAAGGACCGCCACGCCCACATCGGCGAGGGCGACATCGCCAAACCCGCCGACCGCCCCAAACAACCCCTCAAGGACTCCGGCTTCGCCGCCGTCGTCAACCACCCCGCCTTCGCCAACGTCCCCAAAATCCTCGAAACCCCCAAGGGCGCCGCCCCCGACGGCACCCCCCACGACACCCTCAACCTCCGCCGCCTCCGCCGCCTCCTGACCACCTGACGGCGGCGGGGTCCGGCAACCGGAATCCGGCATTCGGCAACCGGCGTCCGGAACAAGCGCGCGCCCACTCCCCCGGTTGCCGGCTGCCGGCTCCCGGTTCCCCCCTCCCGATTCCCGATTCCCGATTCCCGATTCCCGATTCCCGCCTCCAATGCTCCAT
>CAYMFP010000362.1:1561-3240 GCA_964389385.1 uncultured Phycisphaeraceae bacterium
TCCCGATTCCCGATTCCCGATTCCCGATTCCCGATTCCCGCCTCCAATGCTCCATCCCCTGCAAACCCGCTCCACACCCGCCATAATCGACCCCATGCCGCGCCCGACCCGACAGCCGCTCGCCCGCCCCGCCCCCGCCCTCCCGGCCATCGCGGCCGCCGGCCTCCTCGCCGCCCTCGCCGGCTGCGACTTCCTCCCCCGCCACGAGGCCGACCCCCGCCCCCGCACCACCCGCTGGGGCGAGCCCACCGGCGCCGCCCCCGCCGCCGACCGCCCCGAGCGCACCCCCACCGCCGACATCGCCCGCCAGCAGATGGCCGCCGCCATGTCCGCCGCCGAACGCGGCGAGATCGAGACCGCCATCGCCGAGTTCGAACGCATCATCGCCCAGAACCCCACCCTCGCCCCCGCCTACCTCGGCGCCGGCGACCTCTACCTCGAAACCGGCGACTACGCCGCCGCCGAGGCCCGCTACGCCCGCGCCGCCCAGATCGAGCCCCGCAACTTCGACGCCCAGTACAAGCACGGCATCGCCCTGCAGCTCATGCGCCGCACCGTCGAGGCCGTCCGCGCCTACCTCCGCGCCCTCTCCATCCGGCCCAACGACTTCGACGCCAACCTCAGCCTCGCCTCCGCCTACCTCGACCTCGGCGAACCCGCCCAGGCCCTCCCCTACGCCCAACGCGCCGTCCAGCTCCGCTCCGACTCCGGCGAGGCACGCATCAACCTCGGCGCCGCGCTCGCCGCCCTCAACCGCCACGCCGAGGCCATCGTCGAATACCGCCAGGCCGCCGAACTCACCGACCTCACCCCGGACCTCCTCCTCAGCCTCGCCGACGCCCTCGGCCACGTCGGCAACAACGCCGAGATGGCCGCCACCCTCGAGCAGCTCATCCGCATCGACCCCTCCCCCGAAGCCCACGAACGCCTCGGCGCCGCCTACTTCCGCCTCCGCCGCTACGAGGCCGCCCTCGACGCCTTCCGCACCGCCGTCCAGCTCGACCCCGCCCACTACCCCGCATGGAACGGCATCGCCGTCTCCCGACTCAACGACTACCTCTGGTCCGGCGAGCAGGACGAAACCGCCCGACGCGACGCCCTCGAAGCCCTCCGCCGCTCCCTCCAGATCGAACCCAACCAGCCCCGCATCGTCGAACTCCTCCGCCGCTTCGGCTGAGCCTGCGGCTCAAGATCGCAGATGGCAAAGGGGCAGATGGCAGATGCCGCCCCGGTCGCCAACGATCATCCGAACGACACCACCTGCTATCTGCCGATCTGCCATCTGCCATCCGGAGCGCAGCGACCTTGCCCGACACCTCCCTCCTCGACGGCTTCCCCACCCCCTCCGACGTCCCGTTCGTCATCGAGCACGTCGCCGAGGAGTTCACCTCCGTCTGCCCCGTCACCGGCCACCCCGACTTCGGCACCATCACCCTCCGCTTCCAGCCCCGCCCCAGGTCCGACGGCGGCGTCTGCGTCGAACTCAAGAGCCTCAAGCTCTACCTCCAGTCCTTCCGCAACGAAGGCATCTACTACGAGGCCGTCACCAACCAGATCCGCGACGACCTCGTCGCCTTCCTGAGCCCCATCTGGCTCCAGATCCGCTCCGACTGGCGCGGCCGCGGCGGCATCCGCTCCACCGTCCACGCCACCCACGGCCAAATCCCCCCCGAATACCG
>CAYMFP010000363.1:0-3234 GCA_964389385.1 uncultured Phycisphaeraceae bacterium
CGGCAGGTCGCGCCGACGGTGATCTTCCTGGACGAGATCGATTCGCTCGCCCCGCAGCGCGGCGGCGGGCTGGGCGAGCCGGCCGTGACGGAGCGGGTGGTGAACACGCTGCTGGCGGAGATGGACGGGCTCGCGGGGCTCGAGGGCGTGGTGGTCATCGCGGCGACCAACCGCCCGACGCTGCTGGACGCGGCGTTGCTGCGCCCCGGGCGCTTCGACGAGCTGATCTACGTCCCCGTGCCGGACGAGGAGGGACGCCTGCGCATCCTGAGGATCCAGACCCGCGAGATGCCCCTGGCGGAGGACGTGAAGCTGGAGGACGTGGCCGCCCGCACCGAGGGATACACGGGGGCCGACCTGGCCGACGTCGTGCGCCGCGCGGGGCTGCACGCGATCCGCGAGAGCCTGGAGACGAAGGAGGTCTCCATGCGGTTCTTCGAGGCCGCGCTGGCGGAGTCGCGGGCCTCGGTCAGCGACGAGATGGACCAGGAGTACCGCCGCATCCGGGAGACGCTGAAGCAGGAGCGGCCGATGCCGTTCGGCTTCGCGGCCGCGATCCCGCGCGAGTCGCGATAGGCGAGCACCGCCGCCCGCCGGGCGGGGCTCCGGCGGGCTAGACTTGGTCCCGCGGGCGTTGGCCGCCCGTTTCGGGGCGGTAACTCAATTGGTAGAGTGCGACCTTTGCAAGGTCGAAGTTGCCGGTTCGAGTCCGGTCCGCTCCACTTCCCCTACCCCACCCCTCCCCACCTGGCCCCCACTGCTATCGCGCCGGACGTTTCGCCGCCGGGTGCTTTCGTGCTGGGCCGGGCAGTGGCGGTTTGCGCCGGGCTGCCGCGGCCCCTTTTTGTGCGGTCCGAACCGGGGTGCGGCGGCCGTTGAACCTCTCGCCGCTTTGAGCGGCCCGGCACCAGCGTCCGGCTCGCTCGAACTTCCCCCGTACGGGCCCGCTCGGCGGCCGCCCCGGCCCGCGACGCTGTTCTTTCGGCTGTCTTCGGTCGCCGCCGGCTCCTGCCCGGGCATCCACGCGGGGCGCGGGGCCGACCCAAGGGGCGGAGAGCAATGACCAGGGCGCGTGCGACCGCTCGCGGCCGTCGGAGTCGACGCCCATGGCTTTATTCGTTTGCTGTGCCCCACCGACACCGGCCATGACGCACCACGACACGTTCGACCGCCGCGGCGAAGCCCCGAGCACGACGCGCCCGGCCCGCCCGTCCGGGCCCGCGCGGTTCCGGCTGCGACGCGCCCCCGCCGCTCCGCCGTTCCGCTCGCCGGACCTGCCCGTGTCGCCGCTGAGCGGGGAGCGCATGCGGCCGTGGCTGCGCGTCCCCGGCGACTGGCGGCGGCCGGACGCGGGGGAGGCGTACGAACTCTACTGGGACGACGCGTCCGGCTTCGGCATGCTCCACCCCCGCCCGAGCGCGGCGGAGGTCGCGTCGTTCTACACGGACGGCTACTACACGCACGCGGCGACGCCGGACGAGCCGCTCGTCGGGCGGTTCGATCCGCTGGGACGCCTCGCCTGGCGGTTCGACGCTGGCGTGTCGCTGCGCCCGGAGCGCGTGGCGGCGGGCGTGGGCGGAGGGCGGCGCCTGCTCGACATCGGGTGCGGGAGCGGGCGGCACATGCGCCGCTTCGGCGCATGCGGGTTCGCCTGCGTCGGCGTGGAACCGGACGGGCAGGCCCGGCGAGCCGCGGCGAACGCCGGGCACGCAGCGCACGCGGGCACCGCCGAGGACCTGCCCCCGGAGGTGCTCGCCTCGCGGTACGACGCCGTGCTCATGCAGCACGTGCTCGAGCACACGCGCGACCCCCTCGCCGCCGTGCGCAACGCCCTCGGGCTGCTCGACGCCGGGGGCGTGCTCGTCGTCGAGGTGCCGAACAACGCGTGCCGGAGCCTGGCGTTCGACGGGCCGCTCTGGCCGTGGCTCGACGTGCCGCGGCACCTGAACTTCTTCACGGAACGGAGCCTCCGCCGGCTCGCGGACCTCGCCGGGGGTCGGGTGGTGCGGGCGGAGTACATCGGGTATCTCCGGCAGTTCTCGCCCGTCTGGGAGCGGGACCGGCTGGCGATCCACGACGCCTTCGCCGCACTCTCCACGGGCGAAGAATCCCCCGGGCGCGGCCCCGGCCGGCTCCGCCGCCTGCTCGCGACGGCGGGCGCTCGGGCGGAAGCGAAGTACGATTCGGTCCGCGTGTTCATCCGGAAGGCGACCTGAGCTTGCACGACCCGTCCCCCCGCCGCCGAACGATCCTCGTCACCGGCGGCGCCGGCTTCATCGGGGCGAACCTCGTGCGCCGGGTGCTCGCCCGGACGGACCTCGCCGTCATCAACCTGGACGCGCTGACCTACGCCGGGCACATCGAGAACCTCGCGGGGATCGACGCGGCGCACGGCGAGCGGCACCGCTTCGTGCACGGCGACGTCTGCGACGCCCGCGCTGTCCTCCCGCTGATGGAGGAGGCCGACGCCGTGGTGCACCTGGCGGCCGAGAGCCACGTCGACCGCTCCATCGGCGACGCGGCCCCGTTCGTGCGCACGAACGTGCTCGGCACGCAGACGCTGCTCGACTGCCTGCGCGACGCCGAGCGCCGGGCCCCGCGGGCCGCGCCGCGTCGATTCGTGCACGTCTCCACGGACGAGGTGTACGGCTCCCTGCCGCTCGACCGCCCGGACCTGCGTTTTACGGAACGCTCGCCGCTGGCCCCCAACTCGCCGTACGCGGCGAGCAAGGCCGCGAGCGACCTGCTCGTGCGGGCCGCGCACCGGACGCACGGGGTCGACGCCGTGATCACGCGCGGCTCGAACAGCTACGGGCCGCACCAGTTCCCGGAAAAGGTCATCCCCCTGTTCGTGACGAACCTGCTGCAGGGCCGCAGGGTCCCGCTGTACGGCGACGGGCTCAACGTCCGCGACTGGCTGCACGTGGACGACCACTGCGACGGGATCCTGGCCGCGCTGGAGCGCGGGCACGCGGGCGAGGCGTACAACCTCGGCGCCGACAACGAGCGGTCCAACCTGGAGCTGACGCACGCGATCCTGGAGATCATGGGGGCCGGGTCCGACATGATCGAGCATGTCGCCGACCGCCCGGGCCACGACCGCCGCTACGCCCTCGACTCGACGAAGGCCCGGCACGACCTCGGCTGGTCCCCCGCCCGCGCGGACTGGCGCGCGGCGCTGGCCGAGACGATCGACTGGTACCGGAACAACCGCCGCTGGTGGGAACGCCGCCT
>CAYMFP010000364.1:0-3225 GCA_964389385.1 uncultured Phycisphaeraceae bacterium
AAGGCGAACGCTCTGGCCAACTGAGCTACCCGCCCGGGGAACGGCAGCGTAGGACGCCACCGCGATCCGAAGCGGGCGGACGCACCTCTCGCCCCACCCCCACCTCACCCTCACCCTCACCCTCACCCGTCCCCGCCCCATCACGAGTTCTCAGTCCCCTGGCTCAGGGCTCATCGCTCCGGATCAACGGCCGCCCACTCCTCAAGCCCATCTCACCCCTGCAAAACGGCAGAACGGACGCGGGCTCCCTCGACCCGCGTCCGCTCCGCCGTTGAACCCGCCGTCGTCGCGCGGCCGGTCGGCCGTGCGAGAACGCTCATGGAAAGGAGATCGCCGCCCGTTTCCGGGCGGCGGAGCACGTGGTCTGGGTGGTTGCTGCCTGCTTGGCGCGAGGAGGAGAGCATTCCTCGCGCGTCACGTGCCCCAGGCGATCTCCGGAGAGTAAGAGATGCCTCCAATGTACCTGTCATCGACGCCAGAGACAACCCGTAATCCGAAAAAACTTCCCCGTTTTACCCGTCATGTCCCCCAACTCCACACCCCCTGAACGCCGCGGCCAAGCCCCGGAAACGCCCACCATCGCGTCCGCAAAGGCATAGGTCAGGGTTCCGCTCGACCAGGCGACTGCGGCATCGACGACAGACGCGCGGCCGAAACCACCGGTTCACCGTCTGCCCCCCACCCTGTGCCGCACCCCGCGTCCCACCCTGCGGGGAGAGCCCAAGACCGGAAGGTCGCGGGGCGAGTTGCATCTGGGCGGGCCCCGGATCTCCGACGTCACAAGTCTGGAGGGGGTGGGGTGGGGTGGGGTGGGGCCGTCCGGGGTCGTCCGGCGGCGGCGGCCTCCCCTACCCTGCTCCCCCATGCCCACGCCCGACATCCGCGTCACGCGCACCGTGCAGGTCTCCGGCGTCGAGATCGGCCCGGAGGCGCCCCTGGCGGTCATCGCCGGCCCGTGCGTCCTCGAGTCGTTGGAACTCGGGCTGGAGGTCGGCGCCATGCTCCGGGACGCGTGCGGCGAACTCGGGCTGGGATACGTCTTCAAGGCGAGCTTCGACAAGGCGAACCGCTCGTCGATCAGTTCCCCCCGCGGGCCGGGCCTGGAGCGGGGGCTCGCCTGGCTGCGCGAGATCCGCGACCGCCTGGGCGTGCCGGTGACGACGGACCTGCACGAGCCGGAGCAGGCGATGCCCGTCGCCGAGGCCGTGGACGTGCTGCAGATCCCGGCCTTCCTGTGCCGCCAGACGGACCTGCTGCACGCGGCGGGGGAGGCGGCGCGGCGGCACGACCGGGCCGTGAACGTCAAGAAGGGCCAGTTCCTGAGCCCGCGGGAGATGATCGGCCCGGTCCGCAAGCTGGCCGAGGCGGGGTGCGAGAAGGCGATCTGCACCGACCGGGGCACGTTCTTCGGGTACCACCGGCTGGTGAACGACTTCACCGGGCTCGGCGACCTGCTGGAGCTGGACTGCTCGGGGTTCACCGAGCTGGGGCCTCCCCCGGTGTGCATGGACGTCACGCACTCCATGCAGCTCCCGGGCAGCGGCGAGCAGACGGGCGGGCGTCCGGAGCACGCGCCGCTGCTCGCCCGCGCGGCCGTGGCCGCGGGCGTGCACGCGCTGTTCCTGGAGGTCCACCCGGAGCCGAAGAAGGCGATGAGCGACGCGTCGACGCAGCTCACGCCGGACGTGGCCCTGCGGATCCTGCACGAAGCCAGGGCGATCCGGGCGGCGCTGCCGCGCTGATCCAACTCCCCCGCTCCCCCGCTGCCGGTCTTCGCTCCCTCGGAAGGCCCGCTCCGGGCCGGCGACATCCGATCGCCCCGGCTCCTATGAAGAGGGCGTGCCCCGCCCTCATGCCGATCCCGCCCTCCTCCTCGGCCAGCTGATCTTCGTGCTGCTCGCCGAGTTCCTCGCCCTGCTCGCGGGCACGTTCCTGCTCGCGACCGGGGCGGTCCCGCCATGGGCGGGGATCACGATCATCGTGGCCGTGTCGATCGTGGCCATCCCCTTCGTCGCGGTCCTGTGGCGTCGGCTCGCCCGCGCCTCGCGGGAGCGGCTCGGGACGGCGTTCGAGGCGCTCGGGCTGTCGCTGGAGATGAACCCGAAGGCGCCGGTCCACGGCGAGCGGTACACGGCCGTCGAGGGGGGCTTCGACTTCCCGAACGGGGCGAAGGGCGTGAAGTGGTCCGCGGCCGGCGAGGTCGACGAACGGCCGACCGTGCTCCTCCACCACGTGCACGTCGTGCACACGGGCAACGCGACGGTGCCGGTGCCGAAGAGCGTCGCCGCGACGCCGTGCCCGGAGGAATGGCCGGTGCTCTCCCTCGGGCCGGAGACGCTCGCCACGCGCCTCGCCGAACTCTTCGGCTCGCGGGACATCCGCGTCGAGGACGAGGGGTTCAACCGCCGGTGGCGGGTGAAGTGCGACGACGAGGACTTCGCGATCGCGATGCTCACGCCGGAGGTGCAGGCGTTCCTGATGAACGCCCCGGCGACGGAGCAGTGGGCGATCGGGCGGGGGTGGATCCGCGTGGCCCGGCGCGAGACGGTCAAGCCGGATCTCGTCCCCGAACTCGCCCGCCGCCCGGGAACGCTCGCCGCCCGGCTGCCGCTCTGAACCGTGGCGGGCGGACGGGGCCCGGACAAAAACAAACACGGCCCCGGTGCGGGGCCGTGCGGGACGATCGAATCGGTCCGGGCGATCAGGCCGCCGAGGCCGCCGCGCGGTACTCGCGGAGGAACTGCGGCCGGGGCGCGTCGGCGTCGAGCGGGTCGATGTGGACGCGGTTGCCCTGGTAGACGACGCGGCCGGTGCTCACGCTGTAGAGCGTGTCGTCCTTGCCGCGCTGGACGTTGAAGCCGGGGTGGAACTTCGTCCCGCACTGCCGGACGATGATCGCGCCGGGCTTGGCGAACTCGCCGCCGTACAGCTTGATCCCGCGGTACTGCGCGTTCGAGTTGCGCCCGTTCTTGGTGGAACCCTGACCCTTCTTGTGTGCCATGGCAGCAACCCTTACGGGGAATGAGCGTGGTTCGATCGCCCGCCGGCATGCGGAGAGCGGGCCGCCACAATAGGCCTCCCGCCCGCCCGGGTCGAGCCCGCCGCCGGGGCGGCGGAGCGGGCGGAGGGCGGTTCAGGCCCCGAGGCCCGAGGGCGTCGCCCCCGGACTCGCCCCCCCCCCCCCCCCCAAAACACCACCCCCCCCCCCCCCCCCGCCCCCCCCCC
>CAYMFP010000365.1:0-3209 GCA_964389385.1 uncultured Phycisphaeraceae bacterium
GAGGGGGGCGGCAGGCGGTGGTTGGGGGCGGCCGTGGAGGATCTGTTCGGTTGCCGGCTGCCGGTTGCCCTCCTCCCATTGCTTATTCCCCACCGCCCCGCCTCGTCGCCGCTTCATCCCCCCACCGCTCACGTTGCGAGGAGACCATGGCCCAGAACTACGAGACGAGCCTGCTGCTGGACGAACGCGCTTCGGCCCTGGAGGTCCTGCGTCGGCAGAAGGCCTTCGCCGAGCACTGCCTGAAGCAGGCGCCGGACGGGGTCTTCTTCTGCCGCCCCGCGCCGGGCATGAACAGCCTGGCGATCCTCGTGCGGCACATGGCGGACAACATGCTCAGCCGCTGGGGCGACTTCGACGCGATGCTCCGCGGCGAGGCCGACGGGGAGAAGCCGTGGCGCGACCGCGAGGCGGAGTTCGCCGATCCCGAGCCGACGGCGGAGGCGCGGCGGGAGCTGATGGAGCGGTGGGAGCGGGGGTGGGCGGCGGTGTTCGCGGCGATCGAGCCGCTGACGCCCGCGGACTTCGACCGGCGGGTGACGATCCGCGGGGCGCCGCACAGCGTGCACCTGGCCGTGCTGCGGCAGGTGGACCACTACGCGTACCACGTCGGGCAGATCGCGCTCATCGGGCGGATGCTGGTGGGGGCGGAGGGGTGGGACTACTTCACGGTGGCGCCGGGCCGGTCGGCGGAGTTCACGCGGCGGGTGCGGGAGGCGAACGCGGAGAGGGCGGATGGCGGAGGGGCAGATCGCAGATAACGGGTAGGACGCCGCGGAGACGCCGGCCGTGGCCGGCTCCGATCTGCCGCCTGCTCATCTGCTCTCGGCCATCCGGCGGGGGCGGCCCCGGGCGTCCGCCCGGTACGATCAGCCCATGACCGCCCCCACCCCCACTCCCGCCCCCGTCCTGCTCACCGGCGTCGCCGGGTTCATCGGCTCGCACACGGCCGCGGCGCTGCTGCGGCGGGGCGTGCCGGTGGTCGGGGTGGACAACCTCGACGGGTTCTACGAGGAGGATCTGAAGCGGCGGAACCTGGAGGCGGTGCGGGTGGCGGCCGCGGAGTCCGAGGCGGCGTTCGCGTTCGAGCGTGCGGACATCCGCGACCGGGGGGCGATGGAGGGGCTGTACCGGGCGCACGGGGTGGGCTCGACGATCCACCTGGCGGCGCGGGCGGGGGTGCGGCCTTCGATCGCGGAGCCGGCGCTGTACGCCTCGGTGAACGTGGAGGGGACGTCGACGCTGCTGGACATCGCCCGCTCGGCGCATCCGCGGGGCGCGTTCACGATGGCGAGCAGCTCGAGCGTGTACGGGAACAACGAGAAGGTGCCGTTCGCCGAGACGGACGACGTGAACGCGCCGATCAGCCCGTACGCGGCGACGAAGCGCGCGTGCGAGCTGATCGCGCACACGTTCCACCACCTCTACGGGCTGCCGGTCTCGTGCCTGCGGTTCTTCACGGTCTTCGGGCCGCGGCAGCGTCCGGACCTGGCGATCGCCAAGTTCCTGCGGATGGCCGTCGAGGACCGGCCGCTGCCGGTCTTCGGGGACGGGTCGACGAGCCGGGACTACACGTACATCGACGACATCGTCGCGGGGGTGCTGGCGGCGCACGAGCGGATCCACGAGCACGGGTACCGGATCTGGAACCTCGGCGGGGACCGCCCGGTGACGCTGGCGGAGATGGTCGCCACGATCGGGCGGGTGGTCGGGCGCGAACCGCGGATCGCCCGGCAGCCGATGCAGCCGGGGGACGTCGAGCGGACCTTCGCCGACCTGACGCGCTCCCGGGCCGAGCTGGGGTACGCCCCGACGACCCCGTTCGAGGAGGGCGTGCGCCGGCAGTTCGCCGCCCTCTCGGCCGCCTCGCCCGCGGCCTGACGATGGCCGGCGCGCGGCTCTTGCGCGGCCGGCGGGCGGAGGCCCGATAGGGCTCAAGCGGGATGGGGGGCGGGTCGATGACGCGGCAGACCGCCGCGCTCGGAGATCCGTTCATGCCCCCGTCCACCCTCACGCCCCCCACTTCCACCCCCACCCCGGCGCCGGCCCCCACCGCCGCTGCCGCCCCGACGCCGCCCGCGGGCTCCGCCCGTGCCGCTCAGACGGCTGCGGGCTCGCCGATGGCGGCGCGCGCCCGGGACGCGGGCGCGTCGGCCACGCCGGGCGACATCCTGCTGGACGCGGGGACGAACGAGCTGGAGGTGCTCGTCTTCCGCCTGCGCGGGCAGGCGTACGGCGTGAACGTGGCGAAGGTGCGCGAGGTGATCCGCTCGCCGGAGCCGACGGGCACGCCGGGGATGCACTCCTCGGTGCTCGGCATGTTCAACTGCCGGGGCAAGCTCATCCCGCTGGTGGACCTCGGGCGGCACCTGGGCATCGGGGACACCGACCCGGCGACGTACCCGGACCTGCGCGTGATCATCATGGAGTTCAACGGGCTCCAGACGGGGTTCGTCGTCGACGGGGTGGACCAGATCCACCGCGTGAGCTGGCAGATGGTCCGCGAGGCGCCGGACCTGGACGCGCTGGGCGGGGCGGAGGCGGCGGTGCCCGTCGGCTCCTGCACCGGCGTGCTCCAGCTCGACGGGCGGCTGATCCTGATGATCGACTTCGAGTCGATCTCGGACGCGATCGTGATGGAGAAGCGGCTGCACGTCGACCGGGTGGAGAACCCGGACGGGGTGGACCGCGCCCGCTACCGCGTGTTCCTGGCGGAGGACTCGCCGTTCATGCGCTCGCTCATGGACCGCGTGATGCGCTCGAGCGGGTACACGCGGCTGGAGGTCTTCCCGAACGGGCAGGAGGCGTGGCTGGCGCTCGAGGCGGCCGCGGCCGGGGACGCGGGGGGCCCGGTGCACGCGGTGGTGAGCGACATCGAGATGCCGCTGATGGACGGGCTGCACCTGACGCGCCGGATCAAGGAGCACCCGGTGCTCAAGGACGTGCCGGTGGTGCTGTTCAGCTCGCTGGTGAGCGCGGACAACGAGAAGAAGGGGCGGCAGGTCGGCGCTTCGCTGCAGATCCCCAAGCCGGAGCTGCCGGAGATGGTGCGCCTGATCGACAAGGCGGTGACGGGGCGGCTGGAGATGCCGGAGGCCTGAGCGGGAGGCGGGAGGCGGGAGGCGGGAATCGGCAATCGGCAACCGGCAACCGGCATTCGGCAGTCGGCAGTCGTGTTGTTTGGGCGCGTGGGAGCCCCGGAGGCTGGCGTC
>CAYMFP010000366.1:0-3205 GCA_964389385.1 uncultured Phycisphaeraceae bacterium
ATACCTCCCTCCGCGCCCGCCGACACGAGCGACGGCAGCGGGCGGTCCGTCGCCGCCGAACCCGCGCGGAAGTCGCTCAGCACGAGCAGCGCCGGCCGCAGCGCCGACTCCCCCTCCCCGGCCGCCGACCGCGCCGCCTCCACCGCCCCCGCGAAGTCCGCCCGCGAGTCCGTCGCCTCCAGCCCCCGCAGCACGGACCGCAGCCCGTCGATGTCCGCCGTGGGCGGGAGCACCAAGGGCTCGGCCGGCCCGCCGAGGGCGATCAGCGCCGCCCGGTCGCCCCGCGCCGGGTCGAGCGCCTCGAGCGCCTCCAGCCCCGCCCGCTTGTGCCGCTCCAGCGCCGGCTCCCCGTCCGCGTCGAGCAGCCCGCCGGTCAGCGAGTTGTCCACCAGCAGCACGAGCAGCCGCTGCCCCGAAGGGGCCGCCGCCCCCGCCCCCAGCACCGGCAGCCCGAGCGCCAGCGCCACGCACGCCACCAGCAGGCACCGCGCCGCCAGCAGCAGGATCTGCTCCAGCGTCATCCGCCGGCGCTGCTTCTGGTACGCCTCCAGCAGGAAACGCATCGCCGCCCAGTGCACCGGACGCCGGCGCCGGCGCATCAGGATGTGGATCACGATCGGGATCGCGACCGCCGCGAGCCCCGCCGCCAGCAGCGCAGGGTTCAGGAAGCTCACGGCCTCTCCCCTCCGCGCCTCATCCCGCCTTCCCCTTCTTGATCGCCGCGTTCCGGCGGCTCACGAACGCCGCCAGCGGCGGCGCCAGATAATCGTGCGTGCTCACCCGCTGGTAGTCGAAGTTGAACGCCCGGCACGTCTTCTCCAGACGCTGCATGTGCCTGTTGATGCTCTCCAGGTACGCCTGCCGCAGCGCCCGCGGGTCCACCCGGATCGCCTCCTCGCCCTCCAGCCCCACGAACGGCGCCGTCGCCGTCAGGTCGAACTCCGTCTCCGCCCGGTCCAGCACCTGGAACGCGATCAGGTCGTGCCCCCGGTGCTTCACCCGCGCCAGCGCCGCCCGGATCTCCTCGATGTCGCTGAAGAAGTCGCTGATCACCACGAACAGGCACCGGTTGTTCACCTTCGCCACCGCCTGATCGATCGACCGCCCGAACTGCGTCGGCCGGTCCACCGGGTGCGTCGCCAGCGCCTCCACCACCTTCCGCCACGTCGGACGCTGGCTCGAACGCTCCACCATCGCCCGGATCTCGTCCGCGAAGACGATCAGCCCCGCCCGGTCCCCCTGCTGCAGCGTGATGTAGCACATCGCCGCGGCCATCGCCGTCGCGTGGTCGAACTTCGTCCAGTTGCTCCGCCCGTCCAGGCTCGTCCTCCGCCCGCTGCCGCTGGCGCTCTCGAAGCTCCGCGACCCGTAGTTCATCGACCCCGACGCGTCCACCAGCACCACCAGGTCCAGGTTCGTCTCCTGCTGGTACTGCTTGAGGTGCAGCTTGTCCGTCCGCCCGTACACGCGCCAGTCCAGGTGCCGCAGGTCGTCCCCGTGCACGTACTGCCGGTGCTGCGCGAACTCCACGCTCACGCCCTGGTGCGGCGAGCGGTGCGTCCCGCTCGTGATCCCCTCCACGATCATCTTCGCCCGCAGCTCGAAGCTCCCCAGCCGCGCCAGCGTCTGCGGGTGCAGGTAGAGCGTCGCGTCGACGCGGTCCGACCGGGCCGCGGCCGCAGCGCCCGGCGGTGGGGGGGAAGCAGGCGACCCGCGCGTCACGTCGGACATCGGGCGGATCGTACCGACCTCCCGACGCGTCGCCCGGGCGCCGCGGTCGATTTCTGTACGGGTCGTCCCGCGCCCGCCGCCTCATCCCCCGCCCGGACCCACCACCCGCACCGTCGTCTCCAGCACGCGTTCCTCCGGGTCCCGCGCGTTCGCCGGCAGCGTGTACGTCCCGTCCTCGTGCCACTCCAGCGTCAGCGGCCCCGGCGCCGAGCGGTAGACGATCACCACCCGCGCCCGGATCCGCAGTTCCCCCGGCTCCTCGGGCACGATCTCTACCGCCGCCCCGGGGTTGTCCTTGTCGAGGAAGTCGCTCCAGGGCCTGCCCTCCCCCCGCGCGATCGGCGCCGGATCATCCCCCACGGAAAACCCCTGCACGAACGCCGTGCGCGAGAGCCCCCAGCCGAGGTCCAGCTTCCGCCCAGCGAGCGTCGCGCGGAACGGCTCGCCCGTCCGCACGGTCTCCGGCACGCCCCACTCGAAGCGGAGGTTGTCGAGGTACCGCTCGGCCAGCTCCGGCGGGAGCGCCCCGCTCCGCCACTGCGCCTGCAGCCACGCGAGCCCCGGATGGATGCCGAAGTACGGCTCCGTCTCCCGCGCATCCAGAAGCCGCCGCGCCAGCTCGATCTCCTGCTCCCGCGTCAGCGACCGAGACGACAGCTCGCTCCAGAGCCGCTCTTCTCCCGGCGCCAGCCGCAGGAGCGCTCCCGTCGGCATCGCCCCGCCCAGCGAGCCCGGCGCCAGGTTGTAGACGAAGTGCAGCACCCCGCCGGCCGCCAGCACGGCGCCGCAGGCGGCCATGGCCGGCGAAGGCGCCCGCCTCGAACGCGTCACGCCCGAATCGGCGGCGATGCTCTCACCGCACTCGGGACAACGGATCGGACGCTCCTCCCCCCGCTCCGGCACCGGATACCCGCACCCGGCGCACGAGGGCTCGGCCGCGACGCGACGCGACAGCCCGGCGTGCACCAGGAACACCCCGCCGATCAGCATCGGCACCAGAACCACGCTGCTCATGCCGCTCGACCGCCCCGTGAGCATCACCGCGGCGCCGGCCCCGCCCAGGTACGCCACGAGTCCGAAGCAGTACGCGGCGTGCTGACGAGCCGTCAGGCCCGCCAGCGCCTCGCGGTAGGCGTGCGGCTCGCGGCCCGGTTTCACGCCGGCGCTCCGATAGAACAAGAAGATCCCCGCGCCCTGAAGAACGAGGATGAGGCCGCTCGCCGACAAGCCGGGAAGGATGCCGCGGAGCACCACCGCCAGGCCGATGAAACCAACGCCCGCGAAGGCCATCGGCGGGCCGAGCCGCGCCAGGCGGCGCACGTACTCCGCGTAGGTCGGCGGCATGGGGCGAGCGTAGACGAAGCCCGGCAAACGCGACGGATCGGCGTGCGGAGCCCGACGCGGCGTTCGGGGCTCATTCCTACCCTCATCCAGTGCCCACCCCGACCGATCCGCCCGCCGCTGCCCCGCCCCC
>CAYMFP010000367.1:0-3202 GCA_964389385.1 uncultured Phycisphaeraceae bacterium
CCCTATCTCACCGCCCACCCCACCCCGTCAGGCCTTCGCGAACCGCTCCTCGAACGCGGCGACCTTCCCCAGCCGCCGGCGGTGCCGCTCCTCCCCGCTGAACCGGGCGTGGATGAACTCGTTGATCACCGTCCGGGCCAGCTCCGAGCCGATCACGCGGGCGCCGACGCACAGCACGTTCAGGTCGTCGTGCTCCACCCCCTGCCGGGCCGTGTACGCGTCGTGGCACACCGCCGCCCGGATCCCGGGGAACTTGCTCGCCGCGACCGAAACCCCCACGCCGCTCCCGCACAGCACGATCCCCCGATCCGCCCGCCCGGAGCGGATCGCCTCCGCCACGGCCTCGGCGAAGTCCGGGTAGTCGTCGGCCGGGCCGATCAGCTCGCTCCCGACCCTGAGCGCGGTGTGCCCCGCCTTCTCCACGGCCGAGACGGCCACCTCCAGCAGCGGCACCCCAGCGTGGTCCGCCGCGATCGCGAACGTCGCCATCCGATCCTCCTGCCCGCCCCGCACGCACGAATTCGCCGCGGGAACAACCGCCGCGGGCTGTACGCTAGCCCTCGGGCGGCCCCCGCGCCGCCCGAACGCCCCCATCCCGGAATCCCACATGCCCGCTCCCGACCGCTTCACCGTCGTCCTCTTCGGCGCCACCGGGGACCTGGCCCTCCGCAAGCTGATCCCCGCCCTCTTCAGCCTGCACCGCCAGGGCCTCGCCAGGGACTTCGTGATCCTCGCCACGGCCCGCCGGGATCCGGACCGCGAGCGCTACCTCGCCCGCCTGCGCGAGCACGTCTCCGCGGCCCGCGAGCACGCGGACGCGTGGCACGCCTTCGAGCGTCTGATCGAGTACACCCCCTTCGACGCCGAGGATCCGGAGGGGTTCGCCCGCCTCGCCCGCACGCTCGGGGACATCGAGCGCGAGCGCGGCTTCCCGCGCCGCCGGCTCTTCTACCTCTCGGTCGCCCCGGACCTCTTCGCGACCGTCACCGACGGGCTCGCCGAATCCGGCGTCCTCCGCCGCGACGGCTCCTCCGCCGACGCGGACGCGTGGCACCGCATCGTCGTCGAGAAGCCCTTCGGGCACGACCTCGCCAGCGCCAAGGCCCTCGACGCGCACCTGAAGCGCCACGTCGACGAGGCCCAGGTCTACCGCATCGACCACTACCTCGGCAAGGAGACGGTGCAGAACCTCGTCGCCTTCCGCTTCGCCAACGGGCTCATCGAGCCGCTCTGGACCAGCCAGCACGTCGCGAGCGTGCAGATCACGGTGGCGGAGACGCTCGGCGTCGGCGACCGCGCCGGCTACTACGACTCCGCCGGCGCGGTGCGCGACATGCTGCAGAACCACATGATGCAGCTCCTCGCCCTCACCGCGATGGAGCCGCCCCTCTCCCTCGCCCCGGACGACGTCCGCAACGAGAAGGTGCGCGTCCTCCGCTCGATCCGCATCCCGAAGACGCCGGAGGAGGTCGCCGCGACCGCCGTGCGCGGGCAGTACGGGCCCGCGGCCCCCGGCGCGGAGAACGGGGAGGAGATGCGCGCCTACCGCGACGAGCCCGGCGTCGACCCGCGGTCGATCACCCCCACCTACGCCGCCGTCCGCCTCCACCTCGACACCTGGCGATGGACCGGCGTGCCCTTCTACCTCCGCCACGGCAAGCGCCTCCCGCGCCGCCTCACCGAGATCGCCGTCCGCTTCCGCACGCCCCCGCTGCACCTCTTCCGCTCCGCCGGGTGCGACCCGCAGTGCCCCAACGTCCTCACCATCCGCATCCAGCCCGACGAGGGCATCCACCTGCGGCTGGGCGCCAAGCGCCCCGGCCCGGGCA
This sequence comes from uncultured Phycisphaeraceae bacterium, assembly GCA_964389385.1. GTDB lineage: Bacteria > Planctomycetota > Phycisphaerae > Phycisphaerales > UBA1924 > CAYMFP01. The sequence goes on from CAYMFP010000367.1 coordinate 1,830, forward strand.
TCAACATCGAGAACATCGATCTCGGCTTCGACTACCCCGACGCCTTCGCCGAGGAACTCCCCGAGGCCTACGAACGCCTCCTGCTCGACGCGGTGAGCGGCGACCCCACCCTCTTCATCCGCCAGGACGAGGTCGAGGCCTCCTGGGCCTACGCCGACGCGATCCTCAAGGGCTGGGACGCCCTCCCCCCGCCGAGCTTCCCGAACTACGCCTCCGGCACCGACGGGCCCGCCGAGGCCGAGATGCTCTTCGAGCACTCGGCGCTCCCGCGGAACGGCGAACCCCCGGACGGGTGGCGCCCGCTCGCGCCGCTCCCCGGACGCCGCGCGCCCCGCCCCGCGTCCGCCCGGGAGACGGCCCGAGCATGAACGCCCCCGATCCGACCCCCGAAGACGCCGCCCCGCTCCGCGTCGTGCGAGCGGAAACGCCCGAGGCGGGCGCCGAAGCCGCGGCCCGGCTGCTCGCCGAGGCCGCGTCGGAGGCCACCGCCGCCGGCCGCCGCTTCGCGCTCGCCCTCCCCGGCGGCTCCTCGCCCCTGCCGGTCTACCGGCTGCTCGCCGCGGGCGGGCCCATGCACGCCGCGATCCCGTGGGCCGAGACGGAGGTCTTCTTCGTCGACGAACGCTGCGTCCCGCCCGAGCACGCCGAGAGCAACTTCCGCTCCGCCCGCGAGCACCTGCTGGACCGCGTGCCCGTCGCGCCGGAGCATGTGCACCGGATGCGGGGCGAACTCCCGCCCGCCGAGGCCGCGGAGGCGTACGCGGCCGTCCTCGCCGACCGCCTGCCGGCCTCGCCCGACGGCCTCCCGATCCTCGACTGCGCCCTGCTCGGGCTCGGCGAGGACGGGCACGTCGCCTCCCTCTTCCCGAACGCCCCGACGCTGGACCCGGACGCTCCCGAGCAACGCCGCCCGGTCCTCGCGGTCCGCGACGCCCCGAAGCCCCCGCCGGACCGCATCACGCTCTCCCTCGCCACGCTGAACGCCGCCCGACGCGCCGTCCTCCTCGCCTTCGGCCCCGGCAAGGCCGAGGCCGTGCGCCGGCTCGTGCACGAGCCGCGAACGCCCGCCCTGCCGGCGAGCCTGCTCCGGCCGGCGAACAAGCTGGTGCTCGTCGCGGACGGGGCGGCGCTGTCGGCCTGACAGCGGCCGCAGAGAGCGAGCAGGAACGGCTCGGCGTGCCCACGAGTGCGGCGCCGGGCAGTCGACTTCCGGGAGCGGAACGGGCGGAGCGAACTGGGGCGCAGGCCGCAAGCGGCGTGGTGGGCGAGCCTGACGGCCGGCTTCTCGCCGTGCCGCTATCCGGCGTGCGCCGAGGAGGCGACGTTCCGGGAGTGGGCGCAGTGGCTTCGCGGGGCGGCCGGGCGTCGGCTGC
>CAYMFP010000368.1:0-3194 GCA_964389385.1 uncultured Phycisphaeraceae bacterium
CCCGTCGACTCCGCTTCACCCGATCGGGCCGGGAGTTGTGCTCCCGTTCTCGCTGGGGTGCCGAATCCTTACGGTGTCAACCGCAGGTCGGTTCGAGCTTCGCGGAAGTATTTTCGTCTTCCGTTCGGCTCGTCGCCGTGTTTGGCGGCGGGGGAAAGTGTAACCGTCACTCTTCGTTCGTCAAACGCACAGGCTCAGATTTTTGCCCCGCGGCCCCGCGCCCGGCCTCTCGCCGCGCTTCCGCCCCGGAACGCGGGGTATGCGCCCGCGGCGTCCCCGGGCGTCCCGGCGCCACCGCCAGAACCGCCATCCAGAGGCGGAGGCGGGCGTTCGGCTCCGCCGATCGTGCCCGGGTTCGCCCGCCGGGCGTCCGGAGGGCCCGGCGCAGCGTCCGGCAGGCCGACCGGGCCGTGGCGCCCGTCGTCCGCACGTCGTCCACGACCACCAGGATCTTTCCCGCCCCGACGGCCCGCCGCAGGACGGCCGCCCTCCCCACCCGCACGCGGAACGCCCGGCGGACGTTCTCCTCCCGCCGCCCCGGCGCCACCCGCGTCTGGCTCGCCCGGAAGCCCAGCCCCGCCCACCCGCGGCGGGCCAGGGCGCGGACCACGCCCGCCCCGGTCACCTCCCGTGCCCCGCGGGCGAGCGTCAGCGTGTGGTCGATCCCCCGCGTCATCCGCCGCCACCAGGGCATCGGCACCGGGACGAGCACCAGCCGCCGAGGATCGATGCCCTCGGCCCAGGCCGCGGCCGCGAGCCGTTCGCCCAGTTCCATCCCGAGTTCGTGCCCCACCCGGCGCCACCGGCGGAACTTCAGGTCGTGGATCGCCTCCCGCAGCGGGCCGTCGTAGAGCCCGACCCGGACGAACCGTTCCCAGTGCGGACGCGTCTCGGCGCAGGCCGTGCAGGCGGCGGCCTCCCCGACCGGCCGGTCGGCGCGGGCCGGGGGAGCAGGAGCGGGGGAGGCGGGCTCGCCGCAGCGCGGGCAGGCATCCTCGTCCGCGACCCAGCCCAGGCGGCGTTTCCTCGCCCGCCAGGCGACGCCGGTCCTCCCGAGCCATTCCCGCTCGAAGGCGTCCAGAGCCGCCCCGATCCCGGCGAGCGGTCCGGGGCGGGCGAAGTCGCCCGAGGGCGAGGGTGGAGCCGGGGCGGCGCGGGCCGCACGGCCGGTCGGGATGGGGGAGATGGCGGGGGTGGGGGAGGCGGTCGGCCCGTCGCCCGCTGTCCGTGAACGCGCGGGCGTCTCCGTCTCGGGCGGCAGCGGCCGGGGCGGCCAGACGAAGCGTCGCCGCTCGCCGCCCTCCTCCGCCCGCCCCGGCGTCACGCGAGCATCTCGCGGAGCAGGCGGGCGCGCTCGGCGCGGCGTTCCTGCTGGTTGAGTTCGCGACCGATGTGCTTCTGCAGGTGCGCCGGCTGGATGAGCAGCAGCAGCTTGTTGACCGTGCGCGGCTCGAGCTGCGGGCGCCCCTCCGGCCCGTCGAAGAACCCGAGCGCGATGCCGAGGCGCACCTGGCTGAGCAGCTCCATCGACTCCTCGGCCGTGATCATCCGCGCGTGGCGGAGGACGCCGAGGGCTCGGTGGACCTGGTCCTCGGTGGCGACGCGGCGTTTCTCCAGGATCTCGCTCCGCGCGTGGCGCTCGTAGTCGACGACGCGCGGGATGATCTCGCTCTCCATCTCGTGCAGGAGCACCTGCTCGCTCTTGCCCAGCGTCGTCTGGTTGGAGAGCTGGTAGAGGTCTCCGGCGGCGTCGGAGCCCTCGCCGTAGAAGCCGCGGACGGCGAGCGACATGTCGTCGGCCGCACGCTTGACCTTCTCGAGGTCGCCCGTGAGCTTGAGCGCCGGGAGGTGGAGCATCACGCTGAGCCGGATGCCGGTGCCGACGTTCGTCGGGCAGGCGGTGAGGTAGCCGAATCGCGGGCTGAAGGCGAAGTCCAGCCCCTGCTCGAGCCGGTCGTCCACCACGTCGATCTCGGCCACGCAGTCGGAGAGCGCCAGCCCCGCGCGGATGAGCTGGATCCGCAGGTGGTCCTCCTCGTTGACCATGATCGCCAGCCGCTCGCCGGGGAGCCCGACGGCCACGCCCCGGGGCTCGTCCGCCCCGCCGGAGCCGTCGGCCAGCTTGCCCCGCGCGTGCTGCTTGCTGATGAGGTGCCGCTCGGTGAGCAGCGTCCGCTCCAGGCGCGAGGCCTCGTGCAGGTCCACCCACATGATCTGCGAGCCCAGCTCCGGGCCGAGCTGCTGCGCGAGCGGGCCGACGATCCGCCGCTTGGCCAGCTCCAGGATCTGCTGCCGGTCGGCCCGGCTCGCCCGCGTCATGAACGGGAAGCCGGCGATGTTCCGGGCGAGGCGGACGCGGCTGGAGAGGACGACGTCCGACGCCTCCCCCTCCCCGCGGAGCCACTCGACGCCCTGGTCCGGCCGGCTGATCGGCGTCCGCGCCTCGTGCGGGTCCACCAGCCGGCGCTCGGTCCCCTCGGGGCGCCCGGCGTCGGCCCGGCGCGGCGGCAGGCTCGGGTCCTGCGGCGTCAAAGCTCCGCTCCTTCGTCGCCGGCGACCTCGGTGATCCGGCGGATCTCGTCCCGCAGCTTGGCGGCCCGCTCGTACTGCTCCCCCTCGACCGCCTCGGCGAGCTGCCGGCGCAGCGCGCTCAGGCGTTCCGAACGCTCCTCGAGCGTCCCGAGGATGCTCTCGATCGCCGGCCGTCCGGACGCCGCCCCCGCCCGGCTGTCGGAGAGGGCCCGCCGGGGCATCTTGCCGACGTGGTGGCTCCCCCCCTCGTGCGCGCGCTCGAGCAGCGGGGCCAAGCGGCTCTCGAACGCCTTGTAGCAGTTCGGGCACCCCAGCAGCCCCGACTGCTTGAACTCCCCGAACCGCGTCGCGCACGTCGGGCAGGAGACCTCGACCGGGGCCGTGAGCCCGCCGCCCGCGAACGCGGCCGCGGCCGCCTTGATCCCCGGCGCCGCCCCCGGCTGGCTCATGATGTACTTCGTGATCAGCTCGTTGATCGGGACGTGCGGCTGCGCGTCGATCCCCGCCTTGGCGGCGCACTTCTCGCAGAGGTGCCGCTCGATCTTCTTCCCGTTCTGGATGATCACCTCGTGGATCGTCGCCTCGCGTTCGCCGCACTCGCACAGCATCGGCGGTCCTTTCCCGGGCGCGAGCGGCCCGCGGTGCCCCCATCCCCCCCCGCC
>CAYMFP010000369.1:0-1619 GCA_964389385.1 uncultured Phycisphaeraceae bacterium
GGGTGGGGAATGGGGTGGGGGTGGGGACTGGGGTGGGGTGCTGCGAGGCGTACGCGCTCGCGGAGCGGAACGAGCTGGAGCGGGCGCGGGCGTGGGCGAGCGACGGCGCGCAGATCACGGGATCGGACGACCTGTTCAACGAGTGGATCGCCCGGTCGTCGTCGGACGTGCGGATGCTCTCGACGCGGACGCCGCGGGGGTGGTACCCGTACGCCGGGGTGCCGTGGTTCAGCGCGCCGTTCGGGCGGGACGGGCTGATCACGGCGCTCGAGTGCCTGAGCGTGGAGCCGGGGCTGGCGCGGGGCGTGCTGGGGTTCCTGGCGGAGACGCAGGCGGAGGAGGAGGACCCGGCGCGGGACGCGGAGCCGGGCAAGATCCTGCACGAGGCGCGGCTGGGGGAGATGGCCGCGCTGGGCGAGATCCCGTTCGGGCGGTACTACGGCACGGTGGACGCGACGCCGCTGTTCGTGGTGCTCGCCTGGGAGTACCTGCGGTGGACGGGGGACGCGGGGTTCGTCCGGGGGCTGCTGCCGAACGTGCGGCGGGCGCTCGAGTGGATGGAGCGGCACGGCGACATGGACGGGGACCTGCTGATCGAGTACCAGCGGCGCACGGCGACGGGGCTGCTGAACCAGGGGTGGAAGGACTCGAACGACTCGGTGTTCCACGCGGACGGCTCGGACGCGGAGGGGCCGATCGCGCTGTGCGAGGTGCAGGCGTACGCGTACGGGGCGTGGTGCGCGGCCGCGCGGCTGGGCGAGGCGTTCGGGCTCGACGGGGAGGCCGCGGGGTGGCGCGACCGGGCCGAGCGGCTCCGGGAGCGGTTCGAGGCCGCGTTCTGGGTGGAGGAGCTGGGGACGTACGCGCTGGCGCTGGACGGTGAGAAGCGGGCGATGCGGGTCGCGAGTTCCAACGCGGGGCACGCGCTGCTGACGGGGCTGGCCTCGCCCGCGCGGGCGGAGCGGGTGGTGCAGAGTCTGATGGGCTCGGCGTCGTTCAGCGGGTGGGGCGTGCGGACGCTGGATTCGTCGGCCGTGCGGTACAACCCGATGTCGTACCACAACGGCTCGATCTGGCCGCACGACAACGCGCTGATCGCGCTCGGGGCGTGCCGGTACGGGCGTCGCGACGCGGCGGCGGCGATCCTGTCGGCGCTGTTCGACGTGTCGGCGTACATGCCGATGCACCGGCTGCCGGAGCTGTTCTGCGGGTTCGAGCGGCGGAGCGGGGAGGGGCCGACGCTCTACCCCGTGGCGTGCATGCCGCAGGCGTGGGCGAGCGGGGCGGTGTTCGCGCTGCTGCAGGCGTGCCTGGGGCTCAGCGTGGACGGCCTGCACCCCGGGCGTCCGGTGCTGCGGCTGGACGGGCCGGTGCTCCCGGCGTTCCTGAAGAACGTGCGGATCGAGAACCTGGGGGTGGGCGCGGAGCGCGTGGACCTGGAGCTGCGCCGGCACGGGAAGGACGTCGCGGTGAAGGTGCGGCGGCGGTCGGGGCCGGTGGAGGTGATGGTGGTGCAGTGAGGGGCGGGGTGTGGGGGCGACCGGCGATGGGCGATGGGCGATGGGCGGATTGTGACGCTTTCGTCCGGCGTGCGCTGTGCGGGATTCAGGCAGCCGCTC
>CAYMFP010000369.1:1719-3174 GCA_964389385.1 uncultured Phycisphaeraceae bacterium
CCCCCACCGCTCGTCCTCCCGCTCATCCGAGCAGTCCGCGGCGGTGGGCGAGGAGGAGCGCGAGCATGGTCTTGGCGTCGTGGAGTTCGCCGCGGTCGAGCATCGCGAGGGCCTCGGCGGCGGGGCGGAGGACGACCGCGATCGACTCGTCGGCTTCGAGCCGCTGCCCGACGTGCTCGAGGTCCGTGGCGGCGAAGGCGTGCATCATCTCGTCGGTCATCCCGGGCGTGGTGTAGAACCAGCCGAGGGGCGTGAGGGCTCTGGGGTCGTAGCCGGTCTCCTCGATGCACTCGCGGCGGGCGGTCTCGGCGGGGTCGTCGGGGCGGCCGTCGGGCCTGCCGGTGTCGGTCTCGATCGTCCCGGCGGGGAGTTCGTCGAGGATCGCCGGGCCGCGGGCGGCGACGGCGTAGCGGTCGTTGCGGATCATGACGACGTGCGGGATCCCGCCCCGGTCCAGGATGGGGACGACGACGACGGCCCCGGGGTGACGGACGACCATCTTCGGGCGGGTCTGGCCGTCGGGGTCGCGGACCTGGAGTTCGGCGAAGTTGAACTTGCGGCCTTCGAGGACGACGCGCTCGGAGACGATGCGGCTCGGGGTGGGGGACGGGTGCGGGGTGGGAGTGGAGGTGGGGTCGGGCATGCGGGGGCTCCTCGTCGCGGGGCGGACGGGGCAGGGTAGTGGTCCGGGGAGGGGTCGGTTTCTCGGACGCTCGCGCGGCGATCGGATCGTTTCTGCCGGGGGAGGGGGACGGAGCCGGACGGGTGCCTGCGGCGGGGGCCGCCCGCGCCCGATGGGATCCAACGGAGGCGCCCGTGTTCGAAGAAGACACCGAGCTGTTCCGGGAACTGGTGCGCGAGGGGCTGGACGTTCCGCCGGGGTCGCTGCGCGCCTGGCTGGAGTCGCGGCTCGGCGAGGACCGAGAACGCGCCGATCGCGTGCGGGCGGCGATCGACGCGGAGCGGGCGATGACGTTCGCCGACGCGGCCGGAGCGGAGGACGGGGAGGACGCGCCGCGCTGCGGGCACCGGGTGGGGCCGTTCGTGATCAAGGGCGTGCTGGGGGAGGGAGGGATGGGGACGGTGTACCTCGCGGAGCAGGAGGCGCCGCGGCGCGAGGTGGCGCTGAAGGTGATGCGGAGCGGGCTGATGACGCCGCGGCTGCGCCGGCGGTTCGAGGGGGAGAGCGAGGTGCTGGGGCGGCTGGAGCACCCGCACATCGCGCGGATCTACCAGGCGGGGACGACGGGGGAGGGGTCGCGAGAGGGGACGGGGGAGCCGTGGTTCGCGATGGAGGTCGTGCGGGGGCTGCCGATCGACCGGCACGTGCGTCTGCGGGGGCTGGACGCGCGGCGGCGGGCGGAGCTGTTCCTGCAGGTGTGCGACGCGGTGCACCACGCGCACCAGCGGGGGGTGATCCACCGCGACCTGAAGCCGGCGAACATCCTGGTGGAG
>CAYMFP010000370.1:0-3161 GCA_964389385.1 uncultured Phycisphaeraceae bacterium
TGCTCTGAGACGGCCGCGCCCTCCCGTTCCGGCGTCGCCGGACCCGGGGCGTTCGCCTCCCGCCCTCCGCCGGACCAGGCCCCAGAACCATCGAACTTGCGCGGCGCCCGCGCTCCAGGAGCGCGCCCGGGCCCGGATTCCGCGAATCCGGCTTCCCACGCGCGGGGAAGCTCGTACACTCGGGAGAGACCAGCAGGCCGCCCGCGGCCGCTCGGTCCGAACGAGCGCCGCGGCCGCCGATCGGAGGCCGAATGGCGTTCGACCCCTCACGGGCGGACTCAGACGACGCGTCGCCGACGAACCCCCTGGGCGACGCCCTCACGCCGAATCTGCTCAAGGCGTGCGGGGGTCGCCTCTCCGACCTCGACTGGTTCCAATCCCCCTGGCAGAACGGCGGCGCCTCGACGGCGTTCGCGACGTGGCGCGGCGACGACGGCGAGCCCGTCCCCGTGCTCGTCAAGGTGCCGGTGGGCTACCGGGAGCTGTTCTGGACGCAGAGCCTCTCCGAGTTCGCCAGCCCCGCCCCCGGCTCGCGCTCGCGCGGGCTGGAGCGCATCGCGGGGAACCGGCTCCCGACGCCGCGCGTGTACGCCTGCGGCGAAACGCTCAACGGCTACGACCTCGCCTGGCTCGTCATCGAGCGGCTCGGCGGGCAGCCGCTGGCGCAGCAGCCGACGGAGCAGGGGCTGCTGGACCTGCTCGACGCGGCGGCGGACTTCCAGCTCGCGGCCGCGCGCATCCGCCCGCCGATGGAGGGCATCCCGCCCGAGTCTCCGGACTGGCCGGCCCTGATCGCGCGGGCGCGGGACCTCTGCCACGAGGGCGTCGTCGCGCACGCGCAGCGGTGGAACGCGGCGCTCAAGAAAGTCGGCAAGCTCCTGCCGGACCTGATGCACAAGTGGGCCCACCGCCCGATCGACTCGTGGTGCCACGGCGACCTGCACGCGGCGAACGCGCTGCGGCGGACGTGGACGCCGCAGCCCGTGCCGGCCCCGGCGGCGGGCGCCGTGCGCGGCGATGGGCGGGCCGCTGCGGCGGACCCGGAGGAGCGGACGCAGAGCCGCGCGGTGCTCATCGACCTCGCGATGGTGCACGCGGGGTGCTGGATCGAGGACGCGGTCTACCTCGAGCGGACGTGCTGGGCCCAGCCGGGGCACCTGTTCGGGCTCAAGCCCGTCAACGTGCTCGCCCGCAAGCGCCGCGAGCGGGGGCTGCCGGTCTCGGACCTGGCGTACGAACTCGCCGACGTCCGCCGCGTGCTGATGGCCGCCTCGACGCTCGCGCACCACGCCCGGCGCGGGGACGACGCCTACACGGACGCGGCCCTGGTGCAGGTCGAGCAGGCGCTGCGAGCCCTCCGGTAACCCGACGGGCACGCCGGCTGCGCGGGGGCGTTCATCCCCAACTTGGGGTTCTTTCGTGGGTTGTCCGGCGCCGGCGCGAACCGCGGACCCCCGGAGCGCCTATTCTTGTACGTTCTCGCCTCGACGATCTGACTTCCGGCCTGTTCCCCGTAAGCGTCGATACGAGCCCGGCGTGGCCCAACCCGAGGGGGCCTCGATCGGGATCCGCGCCCGGGTAGAGCATCGGAATCATCATGAAGATCTATGTTGGCAACCTGCCGTTCGACGCGACGCAGCAGGACGTGCAGTCCATTTTCTCCGAGCACGGCGAGGTCGGCGACGTTTCGCTGATCAACGACCGCGAGACCGGCCGCCCCCGCGGCTTCGGCTTCGTGGAGATGCCCAACGACGGCGAGGCCCGCAACGCCATCGAGGCGCTCAACGGCGCTGACCTGAACGGCCGCAGCATCACCGTCAACGAGGCCAAGCCCCGCGAGTCCCGCGGCGGCTTCGGCGGCGGCGGTGGTGGCGGCGGCCGGGGCGGCTACGGCGGCGGCGGCGGTGGTCGCGGCGGCTACGGCGGCGGCGGCGGTGGCCGTCGCGGCGGTGGCGGCGGCGGCAACTGGTGATGAGCCCGCCTCGCCCGCGAGCAATCGCGGTCCCCTGAACCAGACGCCCCGCGGCGGAGCCCATCCGCCGCGGGGCTTTCGCGTCGAGGCGGCTTATTCCGCTCCGCGAACCGTCCGCGATCCCCGGCTCCACGGAAGACCCGCGCCCCGCGGCGGGTCGGGGCAGGCGCCGCCTGCCGCTCCGTGAGCCCTCCGGCGTCCACCCGCGGGCGCCCCGGAAACTCCCCGTGTCCTCATCCGATCCCGTCCAGGGCGCGTCCGCGCCCGGCCAGCGCGCGCCCGCTGCCGCCGATCACGACCACCACGCGCACCCGCCGCTCTCTCCCGTCGAGCGGATCGTCAAGCTCCTCGCCGTCGTCGTGCCGTTCGCCGCGCTGCTCGCGGCGATGGTCTGGGCGTGGGGCATCGGCTTCGGCTGGGTGGAACTCACGCTGCTGGCGACGATGTACGTGCTCACCGGGCTCGGCATCACCGTCGGCTACCACCGGTACTTCACGCACCGCTCCTTCGAAGCGCCGCGCGGCGTGCAGGCGGCGCTCGCGATCCTCGGGTCCATGGCCGCGGAGGGCCCGATCCTGCGGTGGGTCGCCTGCCACCGCGTGCACCACCGCCACTCCGACCACGAGGGGGACCCGCACTCCCCGCACGGGCACGGCCGCGGGCTCGTCAACGCCGTCCGCGGTTTCCTGCACGCCCACGTCGGCTGGATCTTCGACCCGGCCGCCCGGGATCTGGCCAGGCACGCGGCCGACCTGCAGCGCGACCGCTTCGTGCGCACGATGTCGGCCCTCTTCCCGCTCTGGGTGCTGCTGGGGCTGCTGATCCCGGCCGGGATCGCGGGGCTCGTCACCATGAGCTGGAGCGGCGCGCTGCTCGGGTTCGTCTGGGGCGGGCTGGTGCGGATCTTCCTGGTGCACCACGTCACGTGGAGCATCAACTCCGTCTGCCACATCTGGGGGACGCGTCCTTTCCGCTCGCGCGACGAGTCCCGCAACAACGCGATCCTCGGCGTGCTCGCCTTCGGCGAGGGGTGGCACAACAACCACCACGCCTTCCCCACCTCGGCCCGCCACGGGCTGCGCTGGTGGGAGATCGACACGAGCTTCCTGGTCATCCGCCTGCTGGCGCTGCTCGGGCTCGCGACGAACGTGAAGGTCCCCCCGCGCGACCGCCTCGCCCGCGCCAGGCG
>CAYMFP010000371.1:0-3132 GCA_964389385.1 uncultured Phycisphaeraceae bacterium
CGCTCAACGAAGGCCGGGGGTCTCCCCCCGGCGATCCGGTCGGGTCGACCGAGGCGAAGGACAGCACCACGCCCAACGCACAACGAAGCCCGGGGGACACCCCCCGCCGAGCCCCCGCCCATCGAGGCCCTCAACCATGGGCACCACCCCGTCCGCGCCTCCATCTGGGTCCGCCAGCACGCCCGCGACCGCTCGGCCGACCTCGGCGCCCCCGTCGCCCTCCTCACCGTCCGCGAGGGGCACTGCACGATCGAACTCATCGAGGGGCACCGCCCGACCGGCGAGGCCCCCGAACGCCCGCAGCAGCTCGCCGCGACGGAGGACCTCGACGAGGCCATCGCCCGCGCCGCCTCCCGCGCCGCCCGCGTCCTCGTCTCCACCGACGAGACCGACGAGCCCGCCCTGCTCTCCCTGCGCTCCCTCGCCGCCGTGACGCTCCTGACCGGCGCCGACGAGGCCGCCGTCGTCGCCTGCTACCGCTCCCTCAAGGCCCTCGCCGCCCGCGTCGACGAGTTCCCCGAGCCCCGCCCCGAGATCGGCGTCGCCATCCTCGGCGCCGTCCCCGAACGCGGCGAGCACGCCCGCCGCAAGCTCGCCGACACCGCCGCCTCGTTCCTCCCGATCCCGGTGGACGTCCGCGTCAGCTCCCAGCGCGTCACCGGCTCGCCGAGCCTGGCCCTCCACCACGCCCGCGTCGACGCGGACGACCCCGCCCGCGAAGTCCTCCGCCGCCTGGAGGCCCTCGCCCCCGGCGGCCCCGCCCCGACGGCCCGCGACACCGCCCGCGCCCGCGTCGCCGCCTTCGCCGACGCCCGCGACGAGGAGGCCGCCCCGGAAATCTGGGAGCCCGGCCCCGCCGATCTGCCCCCCACCCCGGAAGCCGAAGTCCTCACGCCCGCCCCCACCCCCGCGGTGGAACCGCAGCCCGAGATCGCGGCTGCTCCTTCCGCTCCGGCCGTGCCCGTGGCGGAAGTCGAGGCGAAGCCGGCCGAGCAACGGACGCCCGAGGCCGGAGTCCCCGCAGAGGCCCTCTTCGCCGCGGCGCGTCTCTCGGCGTTGGACGTCGCCTGCCCGCACGCCCCCGAGGTGCGTCTCGCGGTGGACGCGGACGGGACGCTGCACGCGGTGGACGCCGCGGCCATGACCGGCGGACGCCCGGACCTCGCCGGGCTCCACGCGGCCGCGGGCTGGGCCCGGACGAACGGTGCACTGCTCGCCCGGATCGAGCCGCGCCTGCGGCCCACTCTCGCCCCGGTGCTGCACGTCCTCCTCCCCGATGCCCGGGAGGCACGCCCGCTGCTCGACGCGGACCTGCGTGTCCACGTCGCAGCCTCCACCGGGAACGGGTGGCTCGTGCTCCCGCTCAACGGGGCCCGCTGACGCCTTTTTGCCCTGAAATCCCCCGGTACGGGCAGCAAAGTCGTGAATCCGACCGCTCCGAGCTTGCAGCCGAGCGGGACGTGGGGTATGGTGATGAGGCACTCACCCTACATCTCCCCGCACCCTTCTACACCACCGCGGGGCTCTTCAGAATGCCTTGGAGAAAGGACCTTCCATGCATCTTCAGAACGCTCAGCGCCCCAGTCTCCGCCAGCGCGACGCCCGGCCCTGGTGCCCGGCCTTCTTCGAGGGCACGATGAGCGGCCCGATCGGCAAGCCGGCAGTCCTCGGCCTCGAGGCCCCGCGCCGCCTGCCCCGCCTGCGCCTCGCCGACGCGGACACCACCCCGATCGCCCACCCGGTGCATGCGCTCCGGGCGACGGCCTGATCCGGCGCCGAGAGCCACACGTCCGAATGAAACGGGCCCGGCGTACGCCGGGCCCGTTGTCGTTTTCCTGATGTCCGGAGGCCCGCTCAGGCGGACTCGGCCCGCTTGACGCGGAGTTCCTTCAGCGGGCGCGGCTTCTCGACGGCGTACTCGTCGATGACGTACTCCGCGCCGGTGTTGTCCAGGTCCGGCAGGTCGTACATGAGGTCGATCATGACCTCTTCCATGACCGCGCGGAGGGCGCGGGCGCCGGTGTCGCGGCGGGCGGCCCGGTCGGCGATCGCCCGGAGGGCGCCCTCGGTGAACGTGAGGCTGGCGCCCTCGAGCGCGAAGAGGTGCTGGAACTGCTTGGCGAGCGCGTTCTTCGGCTCGGTGAGGATCTGGACCAGCGCCTCGTTCGAGAGGGGCATGAGCGGGCAGAGCACGGGCAGGCGCCCGACCAGCTCCGGGATCATGCCGAACTCGATGCAGTCCTCGGGCGTGACCTGGGCGAGCAGCTCGGCCGACTCGCGGTGCGCCTCGGCGCTGCGCGGGGCGTCGGAGTCGCGCGGGGCGTGGAAGCCGATGCGGCTCTTGCCGACGCGGCGGCGGATGATGTCCTCGAGCCCGACGAACGAGCCGCCGCAGATGAACAGCACGTTCGAGGTGTCGAACTGGATGTACTGCTGCTCGGGGTGCTTGCGCCCGCCCTGCGGGGGCACGTTGGCGACGGTGCCCTCGAGCATCTTCAGCAGGCTCTGCTGCACGCCCTCGCCCGAGACGTCGCGGGTGATCGAGACGTTGTTGGACGTCTTGCCGACCTTGTCGACCTCGTCGATGTAGATGATGCCGCGCTGGGCGCTCTCGAGGTCGAAGTCCGCCGCCTGGAGGAGCTTGAGGAGCAGGTTCTCGACGTCCTCGCCGACGTACCCGGCCTCGGTCAGCGTGGTCGCGTCGCCGATGGCGAACGGGACCTTGAGCATGCGGGCGAGCGTCTTGGCGAGCAGCGTCTTGCCCGAGCCCGTCGGCCCGAGCATGAGGATGTTGCTCTTGTCGAGTTCGATGCGCCCGCTCTCCTCGCTCTCGACGTGGAGCAGGCGCTTGTAGTGGTTGTGGACGGCGACGGAGAGGGCCCGCTTCGCCCCGTCCTGCCCGATCACGTACTGGTCGAGGAAGCGGGTGATCTCGCGCGGCGTGGGGACCTCGTTAAGCGTGGTCGTGACGCCGCTGACGCGCCGGCGCTCCTGCCGGAAGATGTTCTGGCAGAGGTCCACGCACTTGGAGCAGATGTAGACCTCGCTCGGGCCCTCGACCATCGGCCCGACCTCGCGGCTGGTCTTCCCGCAGAACGAGCAGGTGGTCACCTTGCGGCCCCGGAAGCCCCC
>CAYMFP010000372.1:0-3102 GCA_964389385.1 uncultured Phycisphaeraceae bacterium
GGGCGCAACGCCTACATGAACATCATCCCCGCGAGCACCGGCGCCGCGAAGGCCGTCGGGCTCTGCCTGCCCGAACTCAAGGGCAAGCTCACCGGCATGTCGTTCCGCGTGCCCACGGCCGACGTCTCGTGCGTCGACCTGACCTTCCGCCCGGGTCGGGCAACCAGCCTGAAGGAGATCAACGCGGCGATGAAGGCGGCGGCCGAGGGCCCGATGAAGGGCGTGCTCGGGTACACGGAGGACGAGGTCGTCTCGAGCGACTTCGTCTCCGACCCGCACTCGTCGATCTACGACGCCAAGGCCGGCATCCAGCTCAACGACCGGTTCTTCAAGGTCGTGAGCTGGTACGACAACGAGTACGGCTACGCGAGCCGCTGCGTCGACATGCTGCGGTTCATGGGGTCGAAGGACGGCAAGTAAGCCGCCGTCGCAGAGGAAAAGGCGGGAGCCCCCAGCCGAGGGGCTCCCGCTCTTGAACACGAAGTCGGATCCCGCCGGCCGTGGGAGCGAGCCGGATCAGGCCGCCTTCGCGCGGACCGATCGCGAGGCGTCGCCCGCCCCGCCTGCCACCCCCCCCGCCACTCCGATGGACTCGAAGTAGCCGCGTCGCTGCTCGGGCGTGGTCCGGGAGAACCGGCTCACGCCGGGCTCGCCGTGCTCCACGCCGAGTTCGTCCAGCCACGCCGAGACCTGCTCGGCGATCTGCTCGTCTCCCGCGCCCGTCGAGCGGTGCTTGGCCGCGATCGCCCGGCGGGCGTCATCGTCCACGGACCAGTCGACCTCCCCCGCCTCCGGCACGCGCGGCCGGAACGGGACACGCTCCTCCTCGTGGCGGACACGGCGGTCGGGACGCGGGCTCCGGGCCGGCTCGTAGTCGCGGTCGTCCCGGGCGTCGATGACCTCCTGGCCCTCGATGCGGGGGATGAGGAGGATGTCGCGCAGCGCGTACGCGAGCGTGGTGGTCCAAGCCGCGGCGAGGGCCTTGTCGGCCGGCCGGCCGCGGTTCTCGATCACCGGCATGGAGACCCGGTAGTTCATCTTTTCACCCGATGCAGGGTGCATGAGTTCGAAGACGCAGCCGAGCAGGCCCGGCTGCCCGCCCTCGCCCGGGCGGTACGGGGCCGCCTTGCGGACGAGCACGAGCCCCGCTTCCGCGAGGGCGTCGCGGGCGGCGGCGATGATGTTGTCGGCGCTGGCGTAGGAGTAGTGGTGGTTGGTGTTCTCCGCGTCTTTCACGACGTGGTCGATGAGACGCTGGGCGTAGATCAGGGCCTGAGCGAGGGACTTGGCCTCGGCGGGGGTGTGGGTGCGGGTGGTCGTTGGTTGGCGGGTTGAGGTGTCGTTCTTTGCGTTGGGTGTGGTGTTCTTGGTCGCCATAGAGATCGGATTGCCGCCACGTCCGTGTGGCCGGCGCCTCCCGCGTATGTACGGGGTGTGGTCGGCGTCGGTTCAGCAGAAAGAGGGTTCGCCCCCCCGAATTCTTGGTGGATTTTGGGGCGGCGGAGGAAGGTGGCGGGGCGGTGTCAGCCGCCGATCATGACGGTCGGGCAGCCGGGGGGCGGGATGGTGCCGCCGTGGGCCGTGAGATCCCCGACGCGGGCGGCGGGCTTGCCGCCGATGAGGACGGTGGCGGACCCCTTGGCGATGGTGTCGGGCGGTCCGACGCAGGTGCAGGTATCGCCCATGACGGCCGCGGGCATGCCGCCGATGAGGACGGTCGGGGCGCCGGGGCCGACGACGGGCCCGCCGACGTGGGGGACGGGGGGCGTGCCGGGGGTGACCATCGGGCAGGTGTGCATGTCTCCGACGCGTGCGGCGGGGGGCATGGTCAGTTTCCTTGGCGGCACGCCGTGGAGAGGACGTGCACGAGCCACCGGTTGGTGAACTCGACGACGTTCGAGTCCTGGAACGCCGGCTCGTGCTCGACGCCGCGGGCGACGAACTGCCGGACCGCCCCCGGCTCGACGGTGAGGTCCGAGATGCTGGCGGCCGCGTCGATCCCGAAGAGGGCCGCGCCGCTGTAGCTCGGGACCGTGGTGTCGCCGTCCGCCGAGCGGCCGGCGGGGCGGCCGAGCCCCTGCCCGTGGTGTGGGTTGTACCCGCGGAACTGGAGATCCTCGCGCTCGCGGAAATAGACGCGTCGGTTCGTCGCGGGGTCGACGCCGTAGAACATGACCTCGGCGGGGCCGTAGGGGCCGCCGAGCACCTCGGTCTGCACCGTCTGCGGCGGCAGGTCGAAGTGCATCGTGCTGTCGGTGGGGAGGCCGTCGCCGAAGAACGCCCAGGTCCTGCCTTCGAGCATCCAGGGCGGACCGGCTTCGCGTCCGTCGGCCGAGATCGAGCGGTGGAAGGCGGCGGTCTGCCGCAGGCGGAGCCGGAGATCGTCCCGGACATCGGCGGGGACGTCGCTGCGGACGATCCCCGGGGGCTGGGCCCGTTCATCGCCCTCGGCGTGCTGGTAGATGGTCCGGGCGGCGGCGTGCACGGTGGCGCGGCTCTCCTCGAAGCGCGTCCAGGTGAGAATGGAGGCGCCGCGTGTGGCGAGGTCGGCGGCGAGGCGCTGGCTCGGGAACAGGTTGACGGGCCCGGGCAGGCCGGAGACGACGGTGGCGAAGGCGGGCCCGTCGGAACCGATGATGCGGCGGAAGCCGCCGTCGCCGTCCCAGGGGTGGGCCGCGCCGGTGATGCACCGGCGATAGAAGACCGTCGCGCCGGTCGCGGGCTGGACGCCGTGGAGGACACCGAGGATCTTCTGCTGGAGTTGCGGGCTCTGCTTGAGCGCGGCCCGCGTCACGAGACCGCCCATGCTGTGCGTGATCAGGATGCACCAGTCGGCCTGCTCCCTCCGGATGAGCCCTTCGGTCCCGAAGACGCCGGTGCCGCCGGTCCCGCCGGCGAGATCGGCCGCCAGGGTGCGGCCGAGTTCCTCGATCGGCTGGCGCCAGTCGTAGCCGTACGCGTAGAGCGAGAGGTTCCATCCCGAACCGAAGTCGCCGTTGGCGATGCGTTCGTCCAGGCGGGTCAGGAACGAGCCGTAGGAGGAGAGCGCAACGGTCCCGAAGCGGCGCCGGACCTGATCGGAGGTCAGGGAGATGTCCGTCC
>CAYMFP010000373.1:0-3100 GCA_964389385.1 uncultured Phycisphaeraceae bacterium
CACCCCGGCCCGGCCCGTCTCACGACAGGTCGGCGCCCTTCGAGCGGTAGTAGGGGCCCACGTCCACCCGCTGGGCCTCGGCGTACTTCCCGGCCATGAGTTCCGTCCAGGGGCGGGGCTTCGAGCCGCGGGCCTCCAGGTACCGCGCGTGCTCGGCGTCGTACCGCTCGATCTCCGCGAGCAGCGATTCCGCGTCCGGGTAGCGGTCGTCGAAGAGCACCGCCGGCAGGGGCAGGCGCGGGCGCGGGATCGGGTCCTCCGCCGGGACGCCGACGCAGAGCCCGAAGAGCGGGTAGACCCCCTCCGGGAGCCGCAGCGTCCGGTCCACCTCCCGCAGGTCGTTGCGGATGCCGCCGACGTAGCAGATCCCGTACCCCATCGCCTCGAACGCCACGCACAGGTTCTGCGCGAACAGCGAGGCGTCGATCACCGAGACGAGGAACGCCTCCAGCCGCCCCCGGTACGGCGTCCCCGCCCGCTCGTGGATCAGCCGGTGCCGGTGCGTGTCCCCGCAGACCACGAAGAACGCCCCGCTGTCGACCACCTTCCGCTGCGGCCCGGCGATCTCCGCGAGCCGCTCCCGGGCGATCGGATCCTGCACCCGGATCAGGCAGTAGCCCTGCACGTTGCTGCTGGTGCTGGCCATCTGCCCCGCCTCGACGGCCCGGCGGACGTCCTCGTCCGGCACGGCGTCCGGGCGGAACCGGCGCACGGAGCGGTGGGCGAGGAGCAGGTCGAGGATCTGTTGGGCGTCGGCGGTGTTCGGCATGGGGGATGGAAGGCGGGCTCCGCGTCCCCGTCCGATGGACGGGGCATGCCGCCCTCCGATCGCTCCGCAAAGCCCCACCCACAGCCCCCATCCTCCCTCCCATCTCGCCCGATGTGCGTCGGGTTCGACATCGACGAGACGATCGCGCGTCACCCCGGTTCATCGCGCTTCTCACGGCTCTGCGGACGGCCGGGCGCCGGGCGGTCATCGTCACCTTCCGGGTCGACCGCCCGAACGCCGGGCAGGGCCTCGCCGCCGGGGCGTCGGGTACGACGAGCCGGTGACCTGCCCGGCCGAGCCGGACCTCGGCCTCCCCGCCCGGCCCGCGTCTCCCCGGCGTCGGCGCGGCGGGAACGCCGCGTTCCCGGCCAACGACGCCGCTTCCCGCACCGCCCACACCCTACATTTCCCTGCCATGAGCCAGACCGCCGCCGCAAGCTCCGAGACGCCTTCCACCCCCCCCGCCAACCGGCACTTCATCCGGCAGATCATCGACGAGGACATCGCCTCCGGGAAGTGGGGGGCCCCGGGCGACCGCTCGGTGGTCAGGACCCGCTTCCCCCCGGAGCCCAACGGCTACCTGCACATCGGGCACGCCAAGAGCATCTGCCTGAACTTCGGGCTCGCCGAGGAGTACGGCGGCGCCTGCAACCTCCGCTTCGACGACACCAACCCCACCAAGGAGGAGCAGGAGTACGTCGACTCCATCGTCGCCGACGTCCGCTGGCTCGGCTTCCGCTGGCCCGGCGCCCCGACCCGCCCCGAGGACGACCCGACGGCCGGCGTGCTCTTCGCCAGCGACTACTTCGAGCAGATGTACGAGTGGGGCGTCGAGCTGATGCGCAAGGGGCTCGCGTACGTCGACGACCAGTCCGTCGACGAGATCCGGGCCCAGCGCGGCTCGCTCACCGAGCCGGGCAGGGAGTCGCCCTACCGCGACCGCGCGCCGGAGGAGAACATCGCCCTCTTCGAGGCGATGCGGCGCGGCGAGTTCCCGAACGGCAGCCGCGTCGTGCGGGCGAAGATCGACATGGCCTCGCCCAACTTCAACCTGCGCGACCCGGTGATCTACCGCATCCTGCACGCCCGGCACCACCGCACCGGCGACCGCTGGTGCATCTACCCGATGTACGACTGGGCCCACGGGTTCGAGGACTCGATCGAGGGCATCACGCACTCGCTCTGCACGCTCGAGTTCGAGAACCACCGCCCGCTCTACGACTGGTTCATCGAGGCCGTGAACCAGGGGCGCGACCCGAAGGACCGGATCCACCACCCCCAGCAGATCGAGTTCGCCCGCTGGAGCCCCTCGTACATGGTCACGAGCAAGCGCAAGCTCCTGCAGCTCGTGCAGGAGAAGCGCGTCTCCGGGTGGGACGACCCCCGCATGCCGACCATCAGCGGGCTCCGCCGCCGCGGGTACACGCCCGAGGCGATCCGCAACTTCTGCGAGGAGGGCGGCGTCACCAAGTACAACGCGCTGATCGACATCGGCCGCCTCGAGAACGCGGTGCGCGACCACCTGAACACCGTCGCCCCGCGCCGCATGTGCGTGATGAAGCCGCTGAAGGTCGTCATCACGAACTGGGGCGAGGGCGGCGACCCCGACCGCGTCGAGTGGATGGAGGCCCAGAACAGCCCGGAGGTCCCCGAGGCCGGCACGCGGAAGGTCCCGTTCGCGCGGGAGCTGTACATCGAGGCCGACGACTTCATGGAGGACGCGCCGAAGAAGTTCTTCCGCCTCCGGCCCGGCGGCGAGGTCCGCCTGCGCTACGGGTACTGGATCACCTGCCGGGAGGTGGTCAAGAACGAGGCGGGCGAGGTCGTCGAGCTGCGCTGCACCTACGACCCGCGGACCCGCGGCGGCGACGCCCCGCCCCCCGACGCCGAGGGCAACGTCCGCAAGGTCAAGGGCACCCTGCACTGGGTCAGCGCGCCGCACGCCGTCGACGCCGAGGTGCGGAACTTCGACCGCCTCTTCAAGGTCGAGCAGCCGGACAAGGCCCCGAAGGACGCGGACGAGGGCTGGAGCTTCCTCGAGAACCTGAACCCCGACTCGCTCGAGGTGGTCCGCGGCGCGAAGCTCGAGCCGGAGTGGCGGATCACGGAGGCGGAGGCGCAGGCCCTCCGCGCGGCCTACGCGAAGACCGGCGGCACGCCCGTCGGGAGCACGGGCGCGCCGGCGGACGGCCCCGTCTCGATGCTCTTCCCGGACGGCATCCTCCGCGTCCAGTTCGAACGCCACGGCTACTACTGCCTCGACAAGGAGGCCGACCCCGCGTCCGGCAGGCTCGTCTGGAACCGCACGGTGAGCCTCAAGGACTCGTGGGC
>CAYMFP010000374.1:0-3091 GCA_964389385.1 uncultured Phycisphaeraceae bacterium
GCGGAGGCCTCGCGCCAGACGGCGTCGGTGATGGTGGTGACGACCTCGGCGAGGGTGAAGGCGTTCTCGTCGCCGGCGGTGCGGAACTCGTTGTCGTAGACGCGGCGGAGGGTGCTGGGGTTGAGGACGAGGGTGAGCGCGGAGGCCTGGACGCCGCCGACGGCGTCGTGGACGGTGTAGCTGTGGTCGGCGAGGATCTCGCTCATGCCCTGGGGATCCCACCAGTACTCCTTGCCGAAGTGGCGGACGAGTTCGGGGGTGAGGCCGAAGGCCCGGTCCTCGAAGGCGTTGTCGATGATGAGCTTCAGGGCGCGGCGCTGCTGCTCGGCGGGGACGTCCTCGACGGGGGCGCGGGCGCCGGGGTCGCCCTTGAAGTCGAGGTGGCCGAAGGCGCCGCCGATCCAGCGGGAGGCGATCCAGAGGGACTGGAGGTGGGTGCCGAGGGTGGCCTGGTAGCGGCGGCGGGCCTGGGCCCAGGACTCGCCCTCGCGGACGATGTCGGAGACGAGGCGGGCGCGGACCTCGCGGACGAGGCCGAGGCGGGACTCGGCGAACTCGAGGTTGTCCTTGCCGAGGTCCCAGGTCATGTTGCGGGGGTCGGAGCCGGTGGACATCTCGGGCTGGGGGATGAAGAGGTGCCCGGGCTCGCCGACGCGGGCGAGGACCTCGGCGCGTTTCTCCTCGGGCCCGTAGCCGAAGGCGATGGCCCAGTGGTCGTACGGCCCGAGGACGGTGGTGGCGTAGGGGCCCTGGACGGGGCCGAGGTTGTGGTTGATGTTGACGGCCGCGTACTCCATGACGGAGCTGACGGTGGGGCCCTCGAAGCCCTCGGCGTTGATCTCGGCGAGGGTGCGGAGGGTGGAGCCGGCCATGTTGTGCTGGAGGCCGAGGCAGTGCCCGACCTCGTGGGCGGAGATGTAGCGGATCATCTGCCCGAGGAACTCGGCGGGGAGCCCGTCGAGCAGGGCCTGGTCGCCGTCGGCGTCGACGAGCCCGGCGGCGAGGGCGGCGTCGGCGAGGGAGACGTCGATCGAGAGCATGGAGCCGATGCGGCAGGCGTGGTTCATGTGGTTCGCCGCCCAGCGGGTCCAGGGCTGGTCCGGGTCGGTGACGGGCGTGGCGGCGGCGTGCTCCGCCTCGAGGGCGAGGCGCTGCATGGCGTGCTCGCGCCGGTCGGGCGGGGCGAGGCGGACGCGGGGGTCCCACTCGGGGTGCTCGGCGAGGAAGGCGAGGGTCTCCGGCCCGAAGGTCTGCTGGACGAGGTCCGCGGCGACGTTCTCGAGCATGGCGCGGACGGAGCGGGTGAGTCCCTGGTGCCAGACGACGTCGGCGTCGAGGATCTCGCCGGTCTCGGGGTTGGTGCGGCTGGGGCCGATGGCGTAGCCCTCGTCGCTGGCGTTCCAGCGGAAGAAGTTGTAGCGGGCGTCCTCGGGGTCCTTGTCCATGTGGGCGCCGGTGGCGGCGTCCTGCTGGTAGACCTCGATGGCGCCGACGATGCCGATCTTCTCGAACGCCTGGTTCCACATCTCGATGCCCTCGCGCACGTGGCGGCGGAAGCGCACGGGGGTGGTGTGCTCGATGTACCAGACGATGGGCTGTTTGGGGGGGCTGAGTCTGAGGCTCGGGTCGGCCTTCTCGAGGTGCCAGCGGGTGATGTAGCGGTCGGTGAGTTCGGCGGTGGCGCCGCGGGCGAAGTCCTGGTGCCAGTCGTAGAAGTAGCCGACGCGGGGGTCGGCCTTGCGGGGCTTGAAGCCGGGGGTGCCCTGGAGCTTGCCGATGGAGTAGGCGAGGCGGACGAGGCGGCCGTCGCGGCGGGGGGCCTCGAACTCGACGACGACGTTCTCGGGGAAGGCCTTGGCCTTGGTGGTCCTGGCGAGGGTGTGGTCGATGGCGCCGAGGCTGGGGCCGTAGCCGCCCCAGATGTCGCCGCCGAAGAGCTTGGGGGCCTGCTGGAGCCCGATCGCGGCGAGGTCGATCACGGGGCGGTCGCCGGGGGCCAGGGCGAGGATCGGGGTGGAGAGGATGACGCGCCCGGTGTAGAGGGCGGCCTGGGAGGCCTTGGCCTGCGGGTCGCCGTTCGTGCGGATGTTGAAGTTCGGGGCGACGAGGACGAGCTGCTTGTTGATGCGTTCCCACTTCGCGTAGTGGGTGGGGCCCATGACGCCGGCCTCGGGATCGCCGCCGGTGACGGTGCAGGCGATCATGAGGAGCTGGCTCTGGTACCCGGCGGGGAGGACGGCGAGGAGCTTGCCGGTCTTGCGGTCGCGGTAGAGGTCGTAGAGAGGATCGGCGCCGTCGGCGGTGCTGATGACCTTGTCGAGGCCCTCGATGGCCTTCTCGAAGGGGGGGAACTCTTCCGGGGCCTGCGCGGTGACGGCGACGGGGGCGAGGGCCTGGGCCGCGGCCGGGAGTCCGGCGAGCAGGGACAGGGCGATGGACGCTGCGGCGGCGGGCCGCGCGGCGGAGGCGCGAGTGGGCACGGCGATGCTCCTCATTGGATCGGAAAGGGGACGGCCCGAGCGGGCGGTCGGTCAATGTACCGGGAGCGGGCGCGGAGGATGCGGCGAGGGAGTCGGGTTGGGGGAGAAGACGCCGGGACGGGGGGCGGCCCTTCGCCGGGGATCGCCGTCCCCCCGGTGGCTCGCCCCCGCCGGTCGGCCCGGACGCCGGCGGCGTGTTCGTGCCGCCGGCGTCGCCGTTCCGTCAGTCGGAGGTCGGGGACAAGAGGAGCCTCGTACCGCGGCCGGACGAGGGCGCCCGAGGCGAGAGGCGGGACGCCCTGCTCGGCCTGTTCGTCAGGGCGGTGCTGCGCAGCTGGCGGGTTCGGCGAGGCTGGGAGGTCCGGCCGCGCGGGGGGCCGGCTCGCTGAAGCGATCCGGCGTCTCGGCGCGCCGGGGAGGGGTTCCGCCGTGAGCCCCTTCTCTTCGCTCTCCGCGGTCTCCAGATCCCGGACGGCCGCTCGATCGACCGTGATCACCAGGCGGACGTTCCCGTCCCCGTCCGCGGGGCGCGACACGGGCTCAGCAGGGCGACTCTTGAACGCCCTTTGTCCCCCTCCGGCTCAAACGGCATCGTGCCCCCGTTCTCTAGA
>CAYMFP010000375.1:0-3085 GCA_964389385.1 uncultured Phycisphaeraceae bacterium
AGACTCTACGTGCCGCACCCGAGGCCGGGTTCGCCCCCCCGCCGGCGAGGCCGGGGTGGTGGGATTGGAGTGGGAGCGGGGCGGGGTGGGGTGGGGGTGGGGTGGGGGGTCAGCAACCGATCCGGAATGCGCCGAGGAACGCGAGCAGGTCGTTCACATTCGTCGCGCCGTCGCCGTCGAAGTCGGCCGAGCCCGTCCGGAAGTCGCCCAGGAAGGCGAGCAGGTCGTTCACGTCCACCCCGCACGTTTCGTCCCAGTTCGCGGCGCACCGGACGGTGTAGCAGGTGTACGACCAGTCGATCACGTCGTGGTTCGCCCAGGCCGCCCCGGTCGCGGAGGTGAAGCCGACGAAGGCCGTCGCTTGCCCGAGCAGCCCCGGAAGGTCGATCGCCTCGGCGAGCAGCGGCTCCGCCGGGCGGGCGGGGTCGAGCGCCAGGCGGACCTCCAGCGTCGTTCCGTCGTAGTCGATCCACGCCCACCACCGGTCTCCGTCGTCCAGTTCCGGGTCGGTCACGTTCGCGGTCGGCAGGGGGACGCCGCCGCGGACGTGGTTCACGCTCCCGTTCGTGACGATGCCGACGTGGCTCTGGCTCGGGTCGTTGTTCGCGGCGTTCCCCCAGGTGTCGAACTCGACGCCGAGGCTGTTGCCGATCCCGTCGTACCCGATTCCCTGGCCGATCCCCCCGATCGAGTTGCTGATCCGCTGGACAACGAAGACGATCCCGTCCGCCCCCGCCTCGTCGTTCATGTCGAAGACGATCCCGCCCGGCTCCGTGATCCGGAAGCTGAACGCGGTCGAGAAGCTCCGGGCGTCGACCTGGACGCTGCTGAAGACGCTCCCCGCGCTGTTCCCGGAAGCCGGGGTGAGGCGGAGCACGTGCCCGTCTTGCGTTTCGACGACCCCGGCCCAGCCGTTCAGCGTCAGCCCCGCGGTGTCCGCGAACCCGTCGTAGTTCACGGCCTGAGCTTGGGCGGACACGCCACCGGCGAGGACCCAGGCGCCCGTCATGATCCCGTGCATCCGCATCGCAGTCCTTCTCTCCTTATCAGGGGCAGCAAGTATCCCTGGGAGTCGGGGAAAGACAAGCGGTCGACGCGTCGTCGATGCCATATTCCGTCAACATGTTGACGACTCTCCGGCTCCCGCAAATACTGACTGACCGGTCAGTCATGACGATTCCTGATGCTCCAATCCCCTCCGCACCCCGCCCGGACCGGCGCGAGGAGATCCTCCGGGCCGCGATCGAGCACTTCGCCGACGTGGGCTACCCGAGCGCGGACGTCGCGCAGATCGCCGAGAGCGCCGGGTGCGCCAAGGGGACGGTCTACCTGTACTACAAGAGCAAGGAGGAGCTGTTCTCCGCGGCGGTGGAGTTCGCGATGAGCGGGCTCATCGCGGCGACGTGCCAGGGGGCGCACGTCGACCCGATCGAGGGGCTGGAGCGGGCGGTCCGGGGGTACCTCGCGTACTTCGACGCGAACCCGCGCTTCATCGAGCTGCTGATGCAGGAGCGGGCGGTCTTCCGCGACCGGCGGCGGCCCACCTACTTCGAGTACCGCGAGGCGAACCGGGAGCGGTGGCGCGAGCAGTTCCGCCGCCTGATCGCCGAGGGGCGGATGCGCGAGATCCCGCCGGACCGCGCGGTCGACGTGATCGGCGACCTGCTGTACGGCACGATCTTCACGAATTACTTCGCGGGGCGGCGCAAGCCGCTCGCGGACCAGGCCGGGGACATCCTCGACGTGCTCTTCCACGGGCTCTTCCCGGGCGCGCGGCCCGTGCTGGAGGAGGAGCGGGGGGAGCGCGCCGGGCCGGGGCGGAGCAGCGGCGGGCCGGACGGGCCCGCAGGGTCAGGAACCAACCGATGAGCAGAGCACAAGCGCAGGGCGGCTTCAGCATCCGGAAGATGATCAGCCACGTCGTGGTGGTGGTCGTGTGCGCGGGTGTGGTCTTCGCGGGGTGGTACTTCCTGGTGGGCTCGCACGGGGGCGGGCACGCGGCCTCGCACGAGGCGCACGCCGGCCCGCCGCCGGAGGTGGGCGTGCTGACGGTCCGGGGGCAGCCGGTCGTGCTGACGCCGGACTACCTGGGGCAGACGGAGGCGGCGCAGGTGGTGGAGATCCGCGCCCGCGTCGCCGGGTTCCTGGAGGAGGCGAACTTCCGCGAGGGCGGTCCGGTCGAGCGGGGGCAGGTGCTCTTCCGCATCGACCCGCAGCCGTTCGAGGCGGAGGTCGCGGTGGCCGAGGCGCGGCTCGAGGCGGCGCAGGCGCAGGTGCGCTGGGCGGAGGACCAGGTCGAGCGGTTCGAGCGGCTGGTGGCGCAGGGGGCGGCGACGGAGCCGGAGCTGGAGGAGCAGCAGACGGCGCTGCGGATCGCGCAGGCCGAGGTCGCGCTCGCCCGGGCGCAGCTCCGGCAGGCGGAGCTGGACCTCGGGTACACGACGGTGCACGCGCCGATCGACGGCCTGATCGGGCAGACGCTGCGGGACGTCGGCTCGTACGTCGACGCCGGCGCGACCGGGCTGCTGGCGGTCGTTTCGCAGGTGGACCCGATCCACGTGAACTTCACGATCAGCGAGCTGGAGCTGCTGCGGGTGAACCGCCTCGCGGCGGAGGGGCGGGTCGTCGGCTTCAACGCGGGGCAGATGCGCGTGCGGCTCGTGCTGAGCGACGGGACGACGTACCCGCACGAGGGGATGGTGGACTTCGTCGACGTCGCGGTCGACCCGTCGACCTCCACGACGCTGCTCCGGGCGACGGTGCCGAACCCGGACGGGTTCCTGCGCCCCGGGCAGTTCGTGCACGTCGTGCCGCTGGGGTACATGCGTCCGGACGCGATCGTCGTCCCGCAGGGCGCTGTGCAGCAGACGCCGACCGGGTCGTCCGTCTACGTCGTCGACGACGAGGACGTGGCGATGGTCCGCCCGGTGGAGCTGGGGAGCTGGGTCGGCGCGGGCTGGGTGATCGAGGACGGGCTGCGGGAGGGCGACCGCGTGGTGGTCGACGGGATCATGAAGGTGCGGCCGGGGCTGCCCGTGGCGCCGGCGCCGGTCCTGGCCCCGGCGGGCGGGGCGGGGACGGGGGA
>CAYMFP010000376.1:0-3063 GCA_964389385.1 uncultured Phycisphaeraceae bacterium
CCACGCCGGCGCGGAAGGGCGAAGGGCCGCCGCCGGACATGACCGCCGACGACATGATGGCCGAGGCGATGGGGGTGGTGAACGCTGCCCGCGGACGGACCTTGCCCGCAGCCGCGGCGGCAGATGAAAGCTCGGACCTGGGACGCCCGCGGGCGCTCGCGGCTCCTTCCCACGCACGACGGCGCCCGGCGATCCTTCCCGCGAATGCCGAACGCCCTCCGCTCACCCGTTCCGCACGCGGTTCGTCAGCGTGCCGAGGCCCTCGATCTCGACGGTGACTTCATCCCCGTCCTTGAGCCAGAGGGGCGGGGTGCGGGCCATGCCGACGCCGCTCGGCGTGCCGGTGAGGATGACCGTGCCGGGGACGAGCGTGCACCCGCGGCTGAGCTCGGCGATGAGCTGCGCCACGCCGAACAGCATCTGGCCCGTGCCGCCGTCCTGCATCGTCTCGCCGTTCACCCGGCAGCGGACGGCGAGGCTCTGCACGTCCGGCACCTCCCCCGCCGGCACGACCCGCGGGCCGAGGGGGCAGAAGGTGTCGAAGCTCTTGCCGCGGGTGAACTGCCCGCCGGAGCCCTGCTTCTGCCACCAGCGGGCGGAGACGTCGTTCCCGCAGCAGTAGCCGAGCACGTGCCGCAGCGCGTCGGCCTCCGAGACGTCCTTCGCCGCCGTGCCGATGATCACCGCGAGCTCGGCCTCGAAGTCCACCTGCTCGCCGCCCGTCTCCGGGTCGCGGCAGGCGGGGGGGATCACGATGTCGTCGCCGTCGAAGCAGACGGAGCCGACCGCCTTGGCGAAGACCATCGGGCGGTCCGGCACGGCCGCGCCCTGCTCCCTGGCGTGCTCGGCGTAGTTGCGGCCGATGCCGAGGATCTGGCGGATGGGCAGGAAGCCGCCGTGGGCGGGGGATCGGACGCCGGCGAAGCCGTCTTGTATGGCGAGGTCCATGGGCCGACAGGATAGGGGGAGCGTCAGACGACCTGCGCCGGCCCGGGGTCGGGGCAGAGGCCCGCCTCGGCGGCCGTGCGGAGGAGGCGGTCGATCGCCCGGCGGCCGCGGCCGCCCATCGAGACCGTGAGGTCGCTCACGTACATGCTCAGGTAGCGGTCGAGCAGGGCCGGGTCGTCCCACTCCGTCCGGTCGCCCCGGTTGAGGCGGAGGAACTCGCGGGACTCCTCCGGGTGCCCGACGGCGTAGCGGACGGAGGCGGAGAGGATGCGGGAGACCTCGGCCGCGGCGCCGGGGCCGAAGCGGCCGTCCAGGTCGCGGCGGACGACGTTCAGCCCGAGCGGGAGGGGGAGCGGGCCGTCGGGCTCGCCGGCCGTGCGCTCGGCCCAGAGCCGGCCGAGGTCCGCGACCTCGCGGAGGCCCATCGAGGCGAAGGTGAGCTGGGCCTCGTGGATGAGCAGCCCGGCGTCGGCCCCACCCCTGCCGGCAGGGCCGTCCAGGACGGCGCTCGGAACGTCGGAGAAGAGCATCTCGCGGTGGTCGAAGGCGGGATGGTCGCGCGTGGAGCCGAGGAGGAGGGACAGGGTGAGGAAGGCGGTGGTGCGGGTGCCCGGGACGGCGAGCGTCGTTCCGCGGAGGTCGTCGACCGTGCGGATCGGGGAGTCCTCGCGGACGACGACCTTGGGCCCGTAGCCCTCGCCGAAGGAGCCGCCGCAGTCGGTGATGAGCCAGCGGCCGGCGGCGTGGGCGTAGGCGGCGCAGGAGATGGCGGTGACGTCGAGGTCCGCGTCGTCGCCGTCGCGGACGGCCCGGTTCAGGGCCTCGACGTCGCGGGGCTCGAGCGTGAAGCGGAAGCGGCCGGTGTCGACGCGCGGGCCGCGGTCGCCGGGGACGGGGCGGCCGTGCTCGGAGAGCCCGGCGAGCGGCCACCACATGACCATGTCGTCGGAGTCCGGGGAGTGGGCGAGGCGCAGCGTGACGGGCTCGGGCATCGGGGCATTGTTGGCGGGTCGCGCGGTGGCACGAATGAGCCCGCGGGCCCGTGCGTCGGCCGGCGCGGACGGCGCAGGCCCGCGGGCTCATTCGTGGCCGCGTCCGACCAACGAGGTGCTTGCCGCTGTCGTGGCTCGGGCGCCGCCACGAATGAAGCCGCGGCGGCTTCATTCGTGCCACCGGGGTGAGTTACGCGTTGAAGTACTTCGCCTCCGGGTGGTGCACGACGAGGGCGCTCGTGCTCTGCTCCGGGTCGATCTGCCAGTTCTCGGTGAGTTCGCACCCGATGCGGGTCGGGTCGATGAGCCGCCAGATCCGCTCCTGGTCGCTCATCTCGGGGCAGGCGGGGTAGCCGAAGCTGTAGCGGCTGCCGCGGTACTTCTGCGTGAACAGGTCGCGGATGCGGTGCGAGTCGTCGCCGGCGATGCCGAGTTCCTGCCGCATGCGCTTGTGCCAGAGCTCCGCGAGCCCCTCGGCCGCCTCGACGCCCAGTCCGTGCAGGAAGAGGTACTGCTGGTAGTCCCCGCCCTCGAAGAGCCGGCGGGTGGCCTCGCTGACGCGGCGGCCCATCGTGACGCACGAGACGCCGAGCACGTCCTTGCGCCCGAGCCGGCGGCACTCGTCGACGTCCCGGAAGAAGTCGGAGATGCAGAGCAGCTTGCCGGAGCGCTGCCGCGGGAAGGTGAACCGCTCGATCTCGCGGTCGTGGTCCTCGGGGTCGTAGACGATCAGGTCGTCGCCGCAGGAGGCGGCGGGGAAGTAGCCGTAGACGACCCGGGGCTGCAGGATGCCCTCGGCGCGGCACCGCTCCTTGAGCTCGTTGTAGACGGGGCGGGCCTTCTCCTCGATCTCGTCCCTGAAGGCGTGGCGGTCCTTGGCGCCCTGGCGGAACTGCCACTGGTTCTTGAACAGCGCCGACTCGTTGATGTACGGGTAGACGTCGTCCGGGTCGATCCCCTCGACCACGCGCGAGCCGTAGAACGGGGGCGTCGGGAGGTCGACGTCGCGCCGCACGCCCGAACGCGCCGGGGCCAGCGTGGCCGCGCCCCGCCCCGGGGGCCCCCCCCCCCCCCCCCCCCCCGCCCGCCCGCCGCGGCGGAGGGGGGGGGGGAGGCCGGGGCC
>CAYMFP010000377.1:0-3055 GCA_964389385.1 uncultured Phycisphaeraceae bacterium
CGCGGCCCCCGCCGGCGGGGTGCTCGGCGGCACCTCCCCGGCGGGGTGCGGGGGCGGGGGCGGCAGCCCGGGCCGTCGCCGGGGTCTGGCGGGGAGGGCGGGCGGATATTTTTGAGTTTCGGAACTTTCAGTTTGTTCTGAAATATGGTAAACTCCGGGCATGGCACCGCTGCACGTCGTGACCGGGGCTCTGGGGTATTCCGGGCGGGTGATCGCCGAGCGTCTGCTGGGGCGGGGGGATCGGGTGCGGACGCTCACGAACTCGCGCGGGAGGGCGAACCCGTTCCGCGAGGCGTTGGAGGTCCGGCCGCTGGACTTCGGCAGGCCGGGGGAACTGGCCGCGTCGATGCGGGGTGCGCGGACGCTGGTGAACACGTACTGGGTGCGGTTCGACTATCGGGGTGGCGGGCTGGCGTTCACGCACGGGGAGGCCGTGGAGCACAGCCGGACGCTGTTCGAGGCGGCGCGGGAGGCGGGGGTGGAGCGGATCGTGCACGTGAGCATCCTGAACCCGCGGGGGGTGGAGGCACCGGAGGCGGAGGCGCCGGATGCGGGGCGGATCGCGCGGGGGCTGAGCTACTACCGGGGGAAGGCGGAGGTGGAGGAGGCGCTGGGGCGGATCACGCGGGAGGCGGGGATGTCGGCGGCGATCGTGCGGCCGGGCGTGCTGTTCGGGCGCGGGGACATCCTCGTGAACAACATCGCGTGGGCGCTGCGGCGGCTGCCGGTCTTCGGCGTGCCGGGGGACGGGAGCTACGGGATCCGCCCGATGCATGTGGAGGATTTCGCGGACCTGATCGTGTCGGCGATCGACGGGGCGGGGGACTCGGTGACGGACGCGGTCGGGCCGGAGCGGCTCGCGTACATCGAGATGGTGCGGCGGATCCGCGACGCGCTCGGGGTGCGCACGCCGGTCGTGCGCGTGCCCGCGTGGGCGGCGCTGGCGGCGGCCCGGGGGCTCGGCCCGCTCGTGCGCGACGTGGTGCTCACGCGGGAGGAGATCGCGGGGCTGACGGCCGGGCTGCTGGATTCGGAGCAGGAGAGCACGGGCAGGGTCGCGCTGACGGCGTGGGCGCGGGAGCACGCGGACGAGCTGGGGCGTCGGTACGCGAGCGAGCTGGGGCGGCGGCGGTAGCGCCGTGGGGGCGGTGGGGCGCGGTGCGCACGCGGCGCCGACGCCCCGAGTGGGGCGTGCGGCTCGTTCGTGCGGGGCGGTCGGGGTTGCACCTTCGGCGCAGGGCTCTACCCTTGGGGCCGGCCCTGGGCCGATCTCGGGGCCCATCCTGAACCGCGGGCCGGGGCGTGGCATCGACAGAGCGGGGAGGGCTGCGTGCGTTTCCGCAGAAGGGAAAGAGGCTGAGTCATGGCTCGGGAGCACTGGAGCGGGCGGGTGGCGTTCGTGGCGGCCGCGGCGGGTTCGGCCGTGGGGCTGGGGAACCTGTGGAAGTTCCCGTACATCACGGGCGTGAACGGGGGCGGGGCGTTCGTGCTGGTGTACCTGGCGTGCATCGCGCTGGTGGGGATGCCGATCTTCATGGCCGAGCTGTGGATCGGGGTGAAGGGGCAGAAGAACGTGGTGGAGTCGTTCGAGGCGGTGGACCGGCCGCGGAGCCCGTGGCGGCTGGTGGGGTGGATGGGGCTGCTGGCGGCGGTGCTGATCCTGTCGTTCTACGGGGTGGTGGGGGGGTGGGTGCTGGACTTCGCGTGGCGTTCGGTGAGCGGCGGGCTCGCGGGGCGGGGGGGTGGGTGGGGGTGGGGTGGGGGGCCCGGGGGGGGGGGGGGGGGGGGGGCGGGACTGCGGGGGGGGTTCGGGGCGCGGCGGGCGCGCGGGGCCGGGGGCGGGCGGGGCGTTCGGCGAGCTGCAGGCGAGCCCCTGGCGTCAGATCGGGATGCAGTTCCTGTTCATGGGCGCGACGGTCGGCGTGGTGATGGGGGGCGTGAAGGCGGGGCTGGAGCGGCTGAACAAGGTGCTGATGCCGGCGCTGGCGCTGATGCTCGTGGGGCTGCTGATCTACTCGGTGCGGCTGGACGGGTTCCGGGAGAGCGCGGCGTTCATGTTCAGCTTCAAGGCGGAGAAGCTGACGTGGGGCGGGGTGCTGGAGGCGGTGGGGCACGCGTTCTTCACGCTGAGCCTGGGGATGGGGGCGATCATCACCTACGGGAGCTACCTGGGGACGGATCGGGGCCTGGTGCGGACGACGGTCGCGGTGTGCGCGGTGGACACGCTGGTGGCGTTGACGGCGGGGGTGGTGATCTTCGCGGTGGTGTTCAGCCACGCGGGGATGGAGCCGTCGGCGGGCCCGGGGCTGATGTTCGCGACGCTGCCGACGCTGATGGCGGACCTGCCGGGAGCGCGGGCGGTGGCGAGCGTGTTCTTCCTGCTGGTGCTGTTCGCGGCGCTGACGAGCGCGATCTCGCTGCTCGAGGTGGCGGTGGCGTACTGGGACGAGAAGCACGGGACTCGGCGCGGGCCGACGGCGCTGGTGATCGGTCTGGTGGTGACGGCGGCGGGGGTGCCGAGCGCGCTCAGCACGAACGTGCTGGCGGACGTGACGGTGGCCGGGCTGACGTTCCTGGACGTGGTCGACAAGCTGACGAGCCAGTACGTGCTCCCGATCGGGGGGATGCTGACGGCGCTGTTCCTCGGGTGGGTGCTCGGGCCGCGCGCGGTGCGGGCGATCGTGGGGGAGGGGCGGGAGTTCTTCGCGCAGGGGCTGCTGTGGTGCTGCCGGGTGGTGGCGCCGGCGGCGGTGCTGGTGATCGTGGCGCAGACGGTGTGGGAGGACGTGCGGCCGGCGCCGGCGGCGGAGGTTGTTCCGGCGGAGCCGGAGGGGGCCGCGGCGCCCGCGGAGGGTGGGGGCGCGGGCGGGGAGTGAGCGGATTTGTGGTCGGAGCGTCGGGCGTGTAGGCTCGCGGCATGCGAGCGGCGACTGCGTTGGCGTGTCTGTGCGTTCTGGTCGGCGGGGGCGTGGGGTTCGTCGGGCGGGTTCCCGATCCGCTGCCGGTGGCGGCGGAGGACCGGGACGCGGGGAACCCGAGGAACGTGCGGTGGGCG
>CAYMFP010000378.1:0-3039 GCA_964389385.1 uncultured Phycisphaeraceae bacterium
CCGCCCCCACTCCACATCACCCCGCCGGGGAGGGCGGGCCGCCGGGACCGGGAAGGCCGGTTCGCTTAACATCTTGCCCGTCCCCGCGAGGAGAGCCGCCGGGACGGGCCGGATCCGCCCGCGTCACACGCTGGAGAGCACGTGTCCGCACACCGCCGCCAGATCTCTATCGAGCCGTACGAGTACGAACAGCCCGCCCACGCCAAGATCGTCGCCACCATCGGCCCGGCGAGCGAATCCGAGGAGATGATCGCCCGCCTCATCCGGGCCGGCGTCTCCGTCTTCCGCTTCAACTTCTCCCACGGCAACTTCGAGCAGCACCAGAAGCGGTTCGACACCGTCCGGAAGGTCGCGGGCGAGGCGAACCTGCCCATCGCCTGCATGGGCGACCTGCAGGGCCCGAAGATCCGCGTCCGGGCCGTCCCCGACGTCCACGAGGGCGGCGGCATCATGCTCGAGACCGGGCAGGACGTGCTCTTCAGCGCCGAGCAGGACGCCGCCGACCCGACCGGCGGCCCGGACGGCATCCCCGTCTTCGGCACCACGTTCCTGCCCATCTTCAACGACGTGCTCGAGGGGCAGCGCGTCCTCGTCAACGACGGCGCGATCCGCATGCTCGCCGTCGACCGCAAGCCCGGCGAATGGCTGCGATGTCGCGTCACCCACGGGGGGCGGGTGACGAGCAACAAGGGGATCAACCTCCCCGAGTCGGACCTGAAGAGCCCGGCGATCACCGAGCGGGACTGGGAGTGCGTGAACTGGGCCGTCCGGCTCCAGATGGACTACCTGGCCCTCTCGTTCGTCCGCCGGGCGGACGAGGTCGTCGAGCTGCGGGAGCGTCTCGCCGAGCTCTGCCGGAACCCGGACGGCTCGTACGGGCCGCTGGTGGCGGGCGGCTTCGGCCCGGGCATCCCGGTCGTCCCGAAGATCGAGAAGCCCCAGGCCGTGAAGAACATCGAGGAGATCGTGAAGGTCTCCGACGCGGTGATGGTCGCCCGGGGCGACCTGGGCGTGGAGATGGACCTCGCGCAGGTCCCGGTGGCGCAGAAGCACATCATCGCGGTCGCGGAGAACTACGGGATCCCCTCGATCGTCGCGACGCAGATGCTCGAGTCGATGATCGACGCCCCGGCGCCGACGCGGGCCGAGGCCTCGGACGTCGCCAACGCCGTCTTCGACGGGGCGGACTGCGTCATGCTCTCGGGCGAGACCGCGGTCGGCAAGCACCCCGACCTCGTCGTCGAGACGATGCGCCGCATCATCCAGGCGGCCGAGCGCCGCATCGCCGAACTCCCGCAGAACCCGAGCTTGGCGGCGAACCTCCCGGAGTTCCCGTACCGCTCGGCCGCGCTCGCCGTCGGCGCGTGGCACGTCGCGATGCACGCGGACGCCAAGCTGGTGGTCGTCTGGTCCGAGGCCGGCGGCATGGCCCGGTACCTGTCGCAGCACGAGTTCCGCGTGCCGATCATCGCGTACACGACGCGGGAGGTCGCGGCGCGGCGCATGGCGATGTTCGGGGGCGTGACGCCCGTCGTGCGGAACCCGCCGGAGTCCGGCTCGCTCGCCGAGTGGACGGGCGACGTCGAGCGGCGGATCCTCGAGCGCAGCTGGGCGAGCGAGGGGGACGCCGTGATCCTCATCGCCGGCAAGCCGCTCGGCGGCACCATCGCCCAGGACATCCTCTCGATCCTCCGCCTCGGCGACCCGCACTCCGGCTTCCGCGGCTCGGAGGATCGCCCGAGCATCCCCGCGTACGGGCTGGCGGCCGATTTCGCGCGGGCGCAGTTCTGAACGCGGCCGCGCCCGCCCCCCGCGGGCCCGGCCCTTGCATGACCGCGACGATCCGCCCCGCGACCCCCGCCGACGCCGGCGCGATCGCCGCCCTCGAGCGTTCGAGCTTCGCCACGCCCGGCGAGACCTTCCACCTCCGCCAGATCCGCGGGCTCGTCCGCAACCCCCGCGGGGTCGTCCTGCTCGCCGAGGACGCGGGCGCCGCGCTCGGCTGGGCGGCCGGGCTGCTCCGCCGCCACCGGTCCCGCTCCGGCGAGAGCGTCTCCGGGCGGCTCTACGCGGTCGCGGTCGACCCCGCCGCCCGGGGGCAGAGCCTCGGGCGACGCCTGACGGTCGCGGTCCTCGACGCCCTCGCCGCCCGCGGGGCCGCGTGGATCGCCCTGGAGGTCCGCGAGGGGAACACGCCGGCGATCGCGCTCTACGAATCCCTCGGCTTCCGCGCGGTCGCCCGCCTGAGCGACTACTACGCCGAGGGCGTGCACGCCCTGCGCATGCGTCGCCCCTGAGCCGGCGCGGCGGGCCGCCGGCTCAGCCCGGGACGTCGATCTCCCCGCGCAGGTACGTCACGGCGTGCCCGGCGATCCGCACGCGATCGCCGCGGACCTCGCACCAGAGTTCCCCGCCCCGGGGCGAGACCTGGTGGGCCGTCAGGCTCGTCTTCCCGAGCCGCCCCGCCCAGTAGGGGGCGAGCACGCAGTGGGCCGAGCCGGTCACCGGGTCCTCGTCGACGCCGAGGGCGGGGGCGAAGAAGCGGGAGACGAAGTCGTGCCCCGCGGCCGGGGCGGTCACGATGACGCCCTGGGCCTCCAGCTCGGCCAACGCCCGCAGGTCCGGCCTCAGCTCGTGCACGTCGCGCTTGTTCTCGTACACGGCGAGGATCTTCGGGCGGCTGACGTGCACCTCGTCCGGGGCGCGGCCGAGCACGCGGCCGATCTCGCGCACCAGCCCGTTGGCCGGGTCGAGCCGCTCCGGGGGGCGGGCCGGGAAGTCCAGCACCAGCCTCCCTTCGCCGTCCCGCTCGACGCCGAGGGCCCCGACCCGCTCGGTGGAGAAGGCGATCCGCTCGCCCGCGAAGCCGAGGTGGTTCCAGAGGGCGTGGGCGGTCGCGAGGGTGGCGTGCCCGCAGAGTTCGATCTCGGCCGCGGGCGTGAACCAGCGGAGGTGGAAGTCGGCGCCGTCCTCCTCCGACGGGGCGAAGAAGGCCGTCTCGGCGAGGTTGTTCTCGGCGGCGATCGCCTGCATGGTGTC
>CAYMFP010000379.1:0-1019 GCA_964389385.1 uncultured Phycisphaeraceae bacterium
TCCGCGTAGTACGGGAAGTGTCCGCTGGTCTTGTAGAGGTCCAGCCGCCCGATGTGCGGCGTGAAGACCTCGTGGTACCCCTGGCGGCGCAGCTCCTTGCTGATGAAGTTCTGCAGCTCCTTGCGGACGACGGCGCCGTTCGGGGTCCAGAGGATGAGCCCCTGCCCCACGGACTCGTCGATGTGGAAGAGGTGGAGCTGCTTGCCGAGGACGCGGTGGTCCCGCTTCTTGGCCTCCTCCAGGCGGTGGAGGTGCTCTTCCAGATCCTTCTTCGTGAAGAACGCGGTGCCGTAGACGCGGGTGAGGCGGTCGGAGTTCTCGTCGCCGTGCCAGTACGACGAGGAGAGGCTCATCACCTTCAGCGCACCGATGCGCCCGGTGCTGGGCACGTGCGGGCCGCGGCAGAGGTCCTCCCAGTTCTTGCCGGGGGCGCCGGTGGCGTAGAAGGAGAGGGCGGGCTTGGCCTCCGGGGCGTGCGCCCCGGCTCCGGCCATCTGCTCGGGGTCGGGCCGCCCGGCCGCCAGGGCCCGCTCCGCGTTGTCGACCTTGTACTTGTTCCCCTCGGCCCGGAGCTTGGCGAGCCCTTCCTCCGCGCTCATCTCGTAGCGGGTGAAGGGGCGGTCTTCCCTGATGATCTTCTCCGCCTCGGCCTCGATGGCGGCGAAGTCCTCGCTGGAGAGCGGGCGGTCCTCGGGGAAGCGGATGTCGTAGTAGAAGCCGGTGTCCAGCGGCGGGCCGTAGACGAGCTGGGCCCCCGGCACGACGCGCTGGATCGCCTCGGCCATGACGTGGGCGGCCGAGTGGCGGAGCAGGAAGAGGCTGTCGGGGTTGTCGGACCCGTCGCGGTTCTTCTCGGTGAGGATCTCGACCTTCGCGTCGGCGGCGATCGGGCGGTCGAGGTCGGCGAGTTCGCCGTCGATCTTGACGCCCACGGCCGCCTTGGCGAGGCGGGCGCCGATGGACTCGGCGACCTGGCGGCCGGTGACCGGCCCGTCGAACTCGCGGACGGAGCCGTCGGG
>CAYMFP010000379.1:1029-3035 GCA_964389385.1 uncultured Phycisphaeraceae bacterium
CGCGCGGCGGGTCCGGTGGGGTCGGGTTATTTACCGGGGTTGGGCGGGGGGGGCGGGCATGGGTGGGCTCGGGGATCGGGAGTCGGGATTCGGCAGTCGGGGGGGGCGGGAACCGGGAACCGGCAGCCGGCAACCGGGGGGAGGCCGGGGACCGGTGCTCGGGGGGTGGTCAGGGTATCGGGCGGAAGGGGGCAAGGGGCAAAAGCGAACAAGCCCGGCGGGGGCGGCCGGGCTTGGGGGTCTCGTCGGTGCGAGGGGATGCCGGGCCGCCCTATGCGGTTCGCGTGGTGGTCGCGGTGGTCGTCGAGGTGCGGGGGGGCATCGGTGGACTCTAGGCCGTCCCCCGGCGGCGGTCGGCAGCACGTGCCCGCCGTGCGGCCGGGCGAAGGCCGCGGCGCCGTGCGGCCGGGGCGATCCCGCGATTCGTCGGGGCCGGGAGCGTGGAGGGGCGAGATGTGGTAGTGTCTGGGGCAGCCGGGAGGCCGGGACGCCCATGATCTGCCCCTTCTGCGGACACAACGACGATAAGGTGATCGACTCCCGGGCCACCGAGGGGGGGGCTGTCATCCGCCGCCGGCGGGAGTGCCTGAACTGCGAGAAGCGGTTCACCACCTACGAGCGGGTGGAGAAGTCCGCCCGCCTCACCGTCGTCAAGCGGGACGGGAGCCGGGTGCCGTTCAGCCCGGACAACGTCTACAAGGGGATCGCGGCCGCCTGCGGCAAACGCCCGGTCTCCGAGGAGACCAAGGAGCGGATCGCCCGGGAGGTGGAGGACGAGCTGCACCTGGAGTTCGAGCGCGAGGTGGACAGCCGGGTGATCGGGCAGCGGGTGATGCAGAAGCTGCGGGAGACGGACGCGATCGCCTACATCCGCTTCGCGACCGAGCACCTCCAGCTCAGCACGATCGAGGACCTGCGCGGGGAGCTGGACGAACTGCAGGAGCGCCCGCCGGTCCCGCGGGAGCAGCGGCCGCTGTTCGAGGAGGAGTCCGGCGGCGCGCCGAAGGGGTGAGGCCGACGGGGGAGGGGCTGGGTGGGGCGGCGGGGACAGGTTGGGGACTGTCCGAACCGCGAAAGGCCCGGCCGGCGAGGGGGCGCCGAGCGGGCCGCGGGGCGTCAGCGACGCCGCAGGAGCGGGACGCCCGCGAGGGCGAGCAGCGCAAGGCTGCCGGGCGTGGGGACGATCGTGTACGTGATCTCGTAGGTGAAGCGGTCCGGCGCCGCGTCGCCGCCGAAGAAGCCCGCCTCGGCCGGGCTCACGCTGTCGTAGAAGCCGTGCGTGAACCCGGCGAAGGAGCCGGGGAACGAGAACGGGGAGCCGCCCACGAGCACGACCCCGTCCCCGTACAGGGTGGCGGTCTGCCACGCGGCCGTCCCGTCCCACTCGGCGTCCGTGATGTCGAGCCGGAAACGCAGCCCGTAGGAGCCGCCGTCGGCCGTCGCGAGCAGCCCGACGGCCTCGGGGGTGACGAAGCTCGTCCCGAGCGCCTCGTAGGTGATGGAGACGGTGCGCTGGAGCCCGACGGTCTGGACGTCGTACGTGACGAGGACGGACGGGCCGTACTCCGGCTCCATCGCCTCCATCACGACCGACCCGCCGGGGTCGATGATGCTGCCGAGGTGGGTGTCGAGGAAGTCGAGCGCGACCCAGTTGGCGTCCTCGGTGGCGAGGGTGATGGCGGGGCTCAGGAAGGTGGGCTGGGCGGCCGCGGCGGCGGAGAGGGCGGCAGCGGTCGCGCAGGCCAGGATGCGGATGGTCGTCACGGTCTTTCTCCTCGGGCGGCGCAGCACGACGGCCGCCGCAGGTCTGTGCGTGCGAAAGCGCAGGGCGGGGCCATCGCCCGCAACGCGAGGGCGAAATCCCAGCGGCATGGTCCGAGAACACGCGGAGCGGGCGGACGGGGCCGGCATCCGGAAGCGGAGGAGGGCGAAGGGGGCGGGGTGCGGGGGGGGGGGCGGAGGACACGCATGCGCTGCGCCGGGTTTATTGCGTACCTGGGGCTTGC
>CAYMFP010000380.1:0-3031 GCA_964389385.1 uncultured Phycisphaeraceae bacterium
CCCACCCAGCCCCGCTCCGCCCCTCCGTTCCCGCGTTCCCACCCCGCGTCCCCACCCGCCGAAGCCCCCGGGGGTCCGTTGCGGACCGGCGGGGTCTGCGTTCCGCGGCCGGGCCCCGGCGGCCCGCCTCAGCCGAGCTTCTTGAGCCGCATCTGCAGCTCGTCCACGTTCGGCGAGGCCTCCAGCGCCGTCCGCACGTGGATGTACTCCTGCTCGACCAGCTCCACCAGCGACTGGTTGAAGTCCTTGTTCCCGGCCTGCATCGCCTCGACCGTGTTCATGTACTGCCGCAGCTCGCCCTCGCGCCCCTCGAGGATGTGCTTGCGCACCACGGAGTTGTTGATGAGGATCTCGAGCGCCGGGATCCGGTGGATGTTCTCGTGCAGCGTCGGCAGCAGCTTCTGGTACACGAACGCGCGCATCTGGTACGCCAGGATCTTCCGGATCGAGTCGTGGTCCTCCGGCGGGAAGAGCCCGTAGATGCGGCTGAACGTCTGCGTCGTGCTCGAGGCGTGGATCGTCCCGTACACCAGGTGCCCCGTCTCGGCCGCCATCAGCGCGGCCTCGAACGTCTCGGCGTCGCGCATCTCGCCGATCAGCACGATGTCCGGGTTCTCGCGCACCAGCGCCCGCAGGGCGTACTTGAAGTCGATGCAGTCGATCCCGATCTCGCGCTGGTTGATCGTCGCCTTCTTGTCCGTGAAGATGTACTCGATCGGGTCCTCGATCGTCACGATGTGCACCGGCTTGCGCTGGTTCACGTAGTCCAGCATCGAGGCGATCGTCGTCGACTTGCCCGAGCCCGTCACCCCGCAGAGCAGCACCAGGCCCTGCGGCTGCATCGCGATGTCCGACATGATCGGCGGCAGGTGCAGCCCCTCGAACGGCAGGATGTTCGAGGTGATCAGGCGGGCCGCGACCGAGATCTTCCCCCGGGCCATGAACAGGTTCACGCGGAACCGGGCGTTCTCGTCGTAGTCGTACGCGAAGTCGACCGAGCCGTACTTCTTCAGGTCCTCGATCTGCTCCGGGCTCAGGATCGCCTGCGCGATCTGCAGGAACTCCTCGCTCGAGACCGGGTCCGTCTCCAGCGCCTTCAGCGAGCCCCGCAGCCGGATCTTCGGCCGCTGGTCGGACTTGATGATCAGGTCCGACCCCTTGAACTGCATCGTCGCCTTCAGGAACTGGCTCCACCTCGGGTGCCGCCCCTGCCGGGCGATCAGGGTCACGTGCCCCGTGCCGTGGTCCTTCTGGTGATGCGGTTCGAGCCCGGCGGCCGAGACGGGCTGGTCCTGGATGGTCGACATGCTCAGCGCTCCCGCGGCGCCCCCGGCGCCGGCGTCAAGGATCACTCTCTGCCCTTCCCCACCCGGTGTCTTCCCGTCCCCACCCGCCTTTCCCCGCCCGGCGACGCCCCGCACCCGCCGCGTCGGTGCAGAGGGTAGCAACTCGACGCCGCGTCCGTTCTCCGACGGGTCCGAGAACCCTACGCCCAGCCGTGCTTCTGAGCCCGGTTTTCCACATCCGGCCCCTCCGTCGCGGGCCGCGGCCCGCTTGAGTAGCCTGCATCGCGCCGAGCTGCGGACCGAGCGCCCGCGCATGGAAACGCAGAGAAGAGATGCCGGCGCGCGACGGCGCAATCCGTTCGAGCTTCCGCCCCGATCGTGGTGCCCGGACAAGGGCGGGCGGCCGGCTCGGTCGAGGCCCGCAGGGCGGGGCGAGCCGGCGGCGGGCGAAGCGGACGAGACGCGTTCACGAGCGAGGCGGGAGACTGCGATGGTTCTGCCGGAGGTGCCCGGGGTCGGCTTCGTCGGGTGCGGGAACATCAGCGACATCTACTTCAAGAACGCCGCCCGCTTCGGCCGCTACCGGGCGGCGGTCTGCACGGACCTGAACCCCGAGCGGGCCCGCGCCAAGGCCGAGCTGTACGCCTGCCGGGCCGCGGACTCTATCGACGCCGTCGTCAACGACCCCGAGGTCGACATCGTCCTGAACATCACGCCCCCCGCGGCCCACGCGGCCGTGACCCGGGCGACCCTGGAGGCGGGCAAGCACGTCTACACCGAGAAGCCGATCGCCACCACCCTGAAGGATGCCCAGGACCTGCTCGCCCTCGCCGAACGCCGGGGGCTGCTGTTCTGCTCCGCCCCGGACACGTTCCTGGGCGCCGGGCACCAGGTCTGCCGGGCCCAGATCGACGCCGGCGCCGTCGGGATCCCCGTCGCGGCCGTCGGCTTCATGCTCAGCCCCGGGCCCGAGGGCTGGCACCCGGACCCCGAGTTCTTCTTCCAGCCCGGCGGCGGGCCGCTGCTCGACATGGGGCCGTACTACCTCACGGCGATGGTGAACTTCTTCGGGCCGATCCGGTCCGTCACGGCCGCGAGCAAGGCCTCGTTCCCCGAGCGGACGATCGGCAGCGGCCCGAAGGCGGGGCAGAAGATCCGCGTCAACACCCCGACGCACATCTCCGGCACGCTGACGTTCGAGTCGGGCGTGCTGGCGACGCTCGTCATGAGCTTCGACTGCGCCGCGCACGAACTCCCGAACATGCAGGTGTACGGGTCGGAGGGCTCGCTCGCGGTGCCCGATCCGAACACCTTCGGCGGCCCCGTCCGGCGGTTCAAGCTCGGCATGGACCGGGCGGCCCCGTGGGAGGAACTGCCGATCCCGGAGAAGACGTCGGAGAACTCGCGGGGGCTCGGCATCATCGATCTGATCGAGTCGGCCCGGGCCGGCCGGGAGCCGCGGACGAGCGCACGCGTCGCCGTGCACGTCCTCGAGGCGATGGAGGCGATGCTGGACGCCGAGCGGTCCGGCGCCTCCGTCCGGCTGGCGACCACCTGCAAACGCCCCGACCCCTGGCTGAACCCGCTCGGGTGATCCCTCCCGGGGGTGGGGGGCCGTTCCGTGGAACGGACACCCCGGAAAGAACAAGAGCCCGGGGAGTGGTCCCCCGGGCTCCGTGGTTGGTTCTGAGCTGCCGGCCGGGTCGGGCGTAACGGGGCCAGCGTCTCGATCATAGGTCCGGACC
>CAYMFP010000381.1:0-3011 GCA_964389385.1 uncultured Phycisphaeraceae bacterium
GCGATCGGCATCGTGGTGGACGACGCGATCGTCGTCGTGGAGAACGTCGAGCGCCTCATGCACGACGAGGGCCTGTCGGTCTACGACGCGACGGTCAAGGCGATGCGGCAGGTCTCGGGCGCGCTGATCGCCATCGTGCTCGTGCTCTCGGCGGTGTTCGTCCCCGTCGCCTTCCTCACCGGGCTCACCGGGCAGCTCTACAAGCAGTTCGCGGTGACGATCGCCGTCTCGGTCGCGATCTCGGGCCTGGTCGCGCTCACGCTCAGCCCGGCGCTGTGCCGCCTGCTCCTCAGGCCGTCGCACGGGGAGAAGAAGTTCTTCCTCTTCCGCTGGTTCAACGGCGCGTTCGACCGGGTCACCGCGGGCTACACCGCGGGCGTCCGCGGCGCCATCCGGTTCGCGCTCGCCAGCCTGGTCCTCTTCGCCGGGCTGGGCTTCATCACCTACCGGCTCTCCGAGCGCGTGCCCACCGGCTTCCTGCCTGCGGAGGACCAGGGCTACTTCATCGCGGCCGCGCTCCTCCCCGAGGGCGCCTCGCTCGACCGCACCGACGCCGTCATGCGCCAGGCCGAGGAGTTCTTCATGAACCACCCGGCCGTCGAGAACGTCACCGCCCTCGGCGGGTTCGACTTCCTCACCGGCGGCACGCCGGCCACCAACGCCGGCGCGTTCTTCGTCTCCCTCAAGCCCTTCGAGGAGCGCGCGAAGATGGAGGGCGCTTCCGCGCAGGACGTCGTCGGCGCCACCTTCGGGCGCTTCGGCGGCCTGCGCGACGGCATGATCATCGCCTTCAACCCGCCCGCGATCCGCGGGCTCGGGCAGCGGGCCGGCTTCGAGATGCAGCTCCAGGCGCGCGGCGGCGGCACCGTCGAGGAGCTCGCCGACATGGGCAACCGGTTCATGGCCGCCGCCGAGGAGCACCCCGACCTCGAGGGGCTCCAGGGCACGCTCCGCTTCGGGCTGCCCCAGCTCTTCGTCGACCTCCAGCGCGACAAGACGAAGGTGCTCGGCGTCAGCCTGACGGAGGTCTTCGACTCGCTCCAGGCCTACCTCGGCTCGCTGTACCTCAACGACTTCAACCGCTTCGGGCGCGTCTGGCGCGTCCTCCTCCAGGCCGAGTCCGAGTTCCGCGACGAGCCCTCGGACGTCGAGCGCATCTTCGTCCGCAACAACCAGGGCGACATGGTGCCGCTCTCCGCGATCACGCAGATCTCGTACCGCGCCGGGCCGAACATCGTCAGCCGCTTCAACGGCTACCCCGCGATCCAGATCACCGGCGCGCCGCCGGAGGGCGTCAGCTCCGGCGCCGCCCTCGCCGCCGTCGGCGAGGTCGCCGCCGAGGTGCTCCCCCCGGGCTACGGCTTCGAGTGGAGCGGCGCCTCCTTCCAGGAGATCAAGGCCGGCAACCAGGCGCCGATCGTCCTCGGCTTCGGCCTGCTCGTCGTCTTCCTGGTGCTCGCCGCCCAGTACGAGCGGTGGGCCATGCCCCTGGCCGTGCTCCTCGTCGTCCCCTTCGCCATCTTCGGCGCCCTCGTCGCCATCCTCTTCCGGGGGCTCGCGCAGGACATCTACTTCCAGATCGGCCTGCTCGTGCTGGTCGGCCTCTCGGCGAAGAACGCCATCCTCATCGTCGAGTTCTGCGCCCAGCTCCGCCGCGAGGGCAAGAGCCCCCGCGAGGCCGCCATCGAGGCCGCGCGCCTGCGCTTCCGCCCCATCGTCATGACCTCCCTCGCCTTCGTCATGGGCGTCGTCCCGCTCGCCCTCGCCTCCGGCGCCGGCGCCGCGGCGCGGCACTCCATCGGCACGGGCGTCATCGGCGGCATGCTCGCGGCGACGTTCCTCGCCCCGTTCTTCGTCCCCGTCTTCTACGTCGTCATCGAGACCGCCTCCGAGCGCCTCCGGGGGCTCGGGCGCCGCCGGCGCGGCGACGCCCTGCCCGGGCCCGCCCCGGAGCCCTGAGCCCGCCCCACGCACCTCTCTCCCCCTCGCCCGCGCCGGGCTCCCTCGCGGAGGTTCGGCGCGGGCTTTTTCGTCGCCCGGCGGCCGCGGAAGAACCGGCCGGCCCGCGGCCCGTACGATCGGCTATGCGCATGTTCTGGGCGATCGTGGCGGCCCTGATCCTCGGGGCCGTCGGGCTGGTGGTCGTGCCGGACGAGGGGCGTTCGCCGCGGGCGACGCCCGCGTCCGCTCCGGCGGAGTTCGCCGGCTGGTCCGCCCCGGCCCCTCCGGCCCTCACGCCGACCGATCCGCCCGCGGAGCCCGACTCCGCCGCCGCCCTTCGCGCCGTCGCCGAGCAGCTCAAGGCCCCGCCGGCCCCCGACCCCGTCCCGGCCGACACCGATCCCGACCGCCTCCGCAACGCCTTCGGCATGACCGGCTCCGGCACCGCGGAAGACCCGCACGTCGTCTCGTGGGAGGCCCTCCAGGCCGTCCGGCACGAGTACGCCCCCCAGAAAGGCCGCAAGGAAGTCCCCGCCTGGATCCGGATTCTGGACGGCAAGCACGTCCGCCTGACCGGCTACTTCCTGCTCCCCATGGCCTCCGACGGCGCCGACGAGCTGCTCGTCATGCTCAACCAGTGGGACGGGTGCTGCATCGGCGTCCCGCCCACGCCCTACGACGCGGTGGAGGTCAAGCTCCGCGAGCGCTTCCGCCCCCGCCCCGGGCAGCCCGCGACCTACGGCAGCGTCGAGGGGCTGCTGAAGGTCGAGCCCTACCTCGCCGGCGACTGGCTGCTCGGGCTCTACGTCCTCGAGGACGCCCGCATCGTCGGCGTCCCCGGCGCGGCCGGACAGGCCAGGGCCGGTCAGACCGCCCCGTTCTGAGCGGGTGACGGACATCGCGAGGAGCCGGGCGGCCGCGGACGGCGGGTTATGGGCCGCGCTCCGAGGGGGTTGGGCCGTCTGGGGGCAACAAACACGCGCCTGTTGTGAACTTCGGGGCGGTCCGCCGCCACCGCTCCGCCCGCGGAGAGGTATGTTGTCCATACCGGCGGGTGGGGGTGAGGCGGC
>CAYMFP010000382.1:0-2998 GCA_964389385.1 uncultured Phycisphaeraceae bacterium
AGAGGGGTGGGGAGAGGGGGGGCGGGCGACCGC
The DNA here is from genome assembly GCA_964389385.1 of uncultured Phycisphaeraceae bacterium. Lineage (GTDB taxonomy): Bacteria > Planctomycetota > Phycisphaerae > Phycisphaerales > UBA1924 > CAYMFP01. Next base: position 34 of record CAYMFP010000382.1, read on the forward strand.
CGGGAGGCGTCGGGGGGTGTACGGCTGGAGACGATCCGCGAGATCGCGGCGACGGGGGTGGAGCGGATCAGCGCCGGGAGCCTGACGCACGGGGCGGTGAGCCTGGACTTCGGGCTGGACGTGTAGGGGGGAGAACGCGCCAACGCGGGGAACGCGCCAACGGGGGAGCGGGGACTCGTGGACGATTCGGCGCGTTGGCGCGTTGGCGCGTTGGCGCGTTGGCGCGTTGGCGCGTTGGCGCGTTGGCGCTCGGTCAGGTTCCGGAGGTGACGCGGAAGGGGCCGCCCTCGAGGGTGGCGCCGTTGTCGATGTGCAGGCCGGGGGCGTCGATGCGGCCGCGGAAGGTGGCGCCGGGGCCGATGCGGACGGGCCCGCCGGCCTTGACGGTCGCCTCGAGGGTGCCGAGGACGGTGACGCTGCCGGAGGCGAGGACCTGCTTGCACTGGGCGCGGGCCTTCTTGGCGATGGTGATGTCGCCGCAGGAGCAGAGGTCGCCGCCCCAGTGGAGGCTGCGGACGACGACGTCGTCCACCTGGAGGTGCTTGTGGCAGTGGGGGCAGGAGGCGGTCTGGGCCTTGGCGGGGAGGTCGAAGTCGCGTCCGCAGCGGTAGCAGCGGCAGGTCTTCCGCGTGTTGCGCTGGAAGAACGCGCCGATCCTCGACTGGTGCTCCGCCTCGGCCGTCGGTGCCGCCGCCATCTTCTTCTTCCTCCGCCGCGTCCCCACGCACCCTAGAAAACCGCCCGATCCAGCGATCACCGGACCGGGCGTGGAGGAGAGAGAGAATCCGTTGGCCGTCCCGCGCGGCGGGAGCGGCCGTGTGCCGATTACTCCTCGGTCGTTTCGGTGGTCGCGGCCGCGGCGGCGGCGACGGCGGGCTCGGGGCGGCGGGCGCCGTTGGCCGAGCCGTTGCCGTTCTGGCGCCACGGGGGCTTGAAGTCGATCTCGGCGTCGGCGGCCGCGCGGGCGGCGCCGCGGCTCTCGGCGCCGTTGCGGGCGGGCGTGGAGGCGGCGGGGGCGGCGTCGCGCTGCTGGATGAGCTTGGCGGCCTCGGGCCCGACGGTGCAGTGCCCGACGAAGGTGGCCCCCTCGGCGACGACGAGCGTGCCGGCGGTGAGGTCGCCCTGGACCTGGGCGTTGCTGTTGAGGGAGAGGCGGGAGCGGGCGGTGAGGTCGCCGGTGACGCGGCCGTCGACGACGACGGTGTCGGCCTCGACGGAGGCGTCGCAGGTGGCGGACTCGCCGATCTGGACCTCGCCCTGGGCGGCGATCTTGCCCTCGAAGCGTCCGAGGATGCGGGCGCCGTTTTCGAAGTACATCTCGCCCTTGATGCGCGTGTCGCGCCCGATGACCGTCATCTCCGGCTGCCCTCTGTCAGACATGGCGTCGCTCCTGGTCTTTCGAAACCACGCCCGTCGGATCTCGCGGGCGGATCGGGGGTTCGGTTCGAACGGCTCGGGGCGCGGGTCGGTCGGGCGCGTGCCTCCGGTGCGTGCGTGCGCGACCCCGGGCGGACGTCCGGGAGCGCCGTTCCTGGCGTCCCGCGAGCCTCCGTGTGCCGCCCGGGCACGCGCGCCCTTCCGGGCCGCGTCCTCTGCCGTTGTGCAATGGGATCGACACGACAAGGCGCGTCGAACCAGTTTCCCCTCACGCGTTGAGCGCGAATCTCGCCGATTTTGCTCAAGTCGGCAGGTTCGGCGACCGGGAGCGCAGGGGTCGCGGGCCGGTTCCGGGCCGTTCGGGTGCGGGAGCGGGCTCGCGGGGACCAACCGGAACGTTCCGGGCAGCGGCGAGGCGGAGAACACCCCGAGCGGGGGTGTTCGGATCTGTCATTGATGCACAAAGGCTGGGCTCCGGGCGGGGCGGGCCGTAGTGTGAAGCGACTTCCCTTCTACCTGGAGACTCCCATGCCCGTCGTCATTCACTACAAGGAAAGCGGTTGCCGTTCGCTCGCTCTGGACGCGCGGCTGGAGGCCCCGGAGCACGCCCCCGGGCGGTCCGGCAGGGGGGCGGGGCGCGAGGCCGCGAAGCCGGTGGTGCTCGTGCGTCGCCTGAACGGCTCGATCGAGCGTCTGCCGGCCGAGCGGGTGGAGCTGGAGCCGGTCGAGGGCGTGCTGCTGGGCGACCTGCTGCACGGGTGACCCTCTTCACGGGCGGCCAACGGAGGGCCCCGCCGGGCCACCGGCCGTCCGATCCACCTGCGCCCGGCCCGGGCTGACCCGGGGCGCGGCGCTTTCCGGGCGGGGAGCCGGGGCGGGCAGGACGAGGGGGTGGGGGTGGGGGGTCAGTCGGCGAGGGCGTCGAGGAAGGCGCTGCCGAAGGCTTCGAGCTTGGCGGGGCCGACGCCGCGGATGCGGAGCATCTCCTGGGGCGTGCGGGGGCGGACGCGGACGAGTTCGCGCAGGGTGGTGTCGGTGAAGATGAGGTAGGGGGGGAGGCCGTTCTCCTCGGCGATGGCGCGGCGGAGTTCGCGCAGACGCTGGAAGAGGTCGCGCTCGTCGGGGGACATGGGGCGGGCGTCGGGCGTCGCCGCGGCCCGGGAGCCGCGTTCGCGGCGGCGGCGGTCGCCGGCCGAGGAGCCGGCGAGGGCGGCGAGTTCGGCCCGATCCTCGTCGCGGAGGACGGCGGGCCCGCGGGGTCCGAGCCGGAGGACGGGGTACTCGCCGCCGGTGCGGGCGAGGACGCTCTGCTCGACGAGCTGGTCGATCCAGGCGCCGAGTTCGCGTTTGGGGGTTCCGGCGAGGAGTCCGAAGACGCTGAGTTCGTGGTGGCGCAGGCTCTCGACGCGCGGGGAGCGGGTGCCGCGGAGGACGTCGGCGATGTGCTGGGCGCCGAAGCCCTGCCCGCAGCGGACGACGGCCGAGGCGATCTTGCGGGCGATGAGCTGGGCGTCGGCGACGGCCTCGGTCTCGCCGAGGCCGACGTCGCAGGCGTTGCAGGAGGGGCGCTGGGCGGCGGTGTTGGGGG
>CAYMFP010000383.1:0-2988 GCA_964389385.1 uncultured Phycisphaeraceae bacterium
TCGAAGACGGCGATCTTCTCGTTCTTGCCCTTCTCGAGGCCGTAGGCGAGGGCCGCGGCGGTCGGCTCGTTGATGATGCGTTCGACCTTGAGCCCGGCGATCTCGCCGGCGTCCTTGGTGGCCTGCCGCTGGGCGTCGTTGAAGTAGGCGGGGACGGTGATGACGGCCTTGTCGACCTTCTCGCCGAGGTAGTCCTCGGCCGTGCGCTTGAGCTCGGCGAGGATCATGGCGGAGATCTGCTGCGGGGTGTACTCCTCGCCGCGGACCTTGACCTTGACGAAGTCTCCGGAGGCGCCGGTGACCTCGTAGGGGACGAGCTTCTCCTCGCCGGTCACTTCCTCGTGGCGGCGCCCCATGAAGCGCTTGATGGAGTAGATGGTGTTCTTGGGGTTGGTGACCTGCTGGTGCTTGGCGGGCTGCCCGACGAGGCGCTCGCCCTTGTCGGTGAAGCCGACGACCGAGGGGGTCGTGCGGTTGCCGGAGCTGTTGATGAGGACCTTGGGCTGGCCGCCTTCCATGACGGCGACGCACGAGTTGGTCGTGCCCAGGTCGATGCCGATCGTTTTGGACATGCCTTCCTCCGGGTGGAGTCTCTGTTTCGAGGCCCTGGGAGCCGCCTTGACTGTGCGGGCCGTCGGGCGTGTGTTCGGGATTCCGGGATGCCGGGTTTCCGGCTCGGATGATGCAAGGGGCGTGCCAGAGGGTTCCAAACACGGGACGAGAGGGCCGGGGGGGACGACCAGGCTCAGGCCTGCAGGTGGGAGCAGGACCGGATCGACGACTGCCGTATTGGCAGTGCGGCGCATGGACCCGTCACGCGGCCCCGCATTCAGGGCACGGGCTAGCGGGGAGCAAACCGTGCATCGGATAGCCGCAAGTCTGACAGCGGCCGGGCAGGTGCTCCCTGCCCCGACGGGCGGCGTAGAGCGGAAGGGCTCCCAGAGCCACAAGGTTCCAGCCGGCGGCGCCTCCGAAGCCGACGATGCTCATGGGTGAGAAGCGTGCCTCCAGCGGCAGGACCGCAGAGGCCACCAGCGCCGCGGCAGCGGCGACGAGAGATGCTGCCCGCCGCCCGAGCAGGGGCACGGTCGCCAGCGCCCAACATGCCGAACCGATCGCCGCGAGCAGGAGAGGGAAGCCGAGGCGAGTGGGCCGAACAGCTTCCGGCATGAGCCGAACGCCACAGACGATAGCGAAGCACAAGATCGGGAACGACAGGGCGAGGAGCAGCGCCGGAAGCGACCGGACCGGTGTCCGGTAGAGCCATTGCGCGGTGCAGGCAACGGACGCCGCGGCAGGCACACCGAGCAGAGCCGTGCCGCAGGTGAAGAACAGCAGCGCATCGTCCGGATCGGCGGCCGTGGCGGAGACGCGAAGCGTGAGGAAGGCGACGCTCGGGGGCAGCAGAACGCCCGCGGTCGCGGCCGTCCCCGCCCCCGTAAGCGGGCCGAAGCGCGCGCCGACACGGGCGAGATCGGAAGGCTCTATGCACGGGTGAGGCGTGGGCACCGCGTGCAGCCTACCGACGGCTCCCGAGGCGGGCTGCCTCCGCCTCCGTGCGTCAAAGCCCCGGGGGCTTGAGGTGCTGGCGGGTGGGGTAGCGGTAGGCGGAGAAGCCGCCGAGGAAGAGGCCGATGTACATCTCGGCGTTGCCGAGCCCGGTGCGGACGGCGCGGACGAGGTCGTTGCCGGACCAGCCGTTGATGAGGTGGGTGCCGAGGACGAGGTGGGTGGAGGCGGCCGCGATGAAGAGGAGCAGGGCCCAGACGCCCAGGAGGCGGCTGCCGTTGCGGGCCAGAAGGATGACGCCGGCGCCGATGGCGATGCCGGCGATCCAGGAGAGGCTGTCGAGGCGCGTGCCGATGAGCGTGCCGGCGCCGATCCAGCAGGCGACGACGAGGGCGGCGATGGCGGGGCCGCCGAGGAAGGCGAGGGGGTAGCGCGGGCGGTCCGGGGGGATCTCGCGCGGGGGGCGGGGCTCGCGCTTCGGGAGGGCTGGGCGGTCGTGCCCGAAGAGGGCGCGGAGCTGTTCGAGGCGCGGATCGAGGGGAACGCTCGCGGCGGCCTCGGCGGGGAGATCGCTCCGGGAGGGGCGGCGGGCGGCCTCGCTCGCCCGCTTCTGCTCGGCGGTCTTGTAGTCGCGGACGCGGTGGAGGTAGAGGCGCATCCGCTCGGCGAGGTCCTCGCTCCAGCCGAGGCCGAGTGCGCCGTAGATGCGCGGGAGTTCGGCCTCGGGGTCGGCGACGAGGTCCTGGAAGCGGACGCGGGCGAGGGTCCCCGGGGGGAGGGCCTCGGCCTCGGCGAGGAAGCGGCGTTCGGTGTCGAGGTACTCCTGGGCGACGCGGGAGCGGACCTCCTCCGGCGGGGGGGCGTCCTCGAAGTTGAAGACCTGGAGCCGCTCGTGGAGGGCGAGGTTGGAGCGGTAGGTGGGCAGGGGCTCGCGGGAGATGTGGACGAAACGGACGCGGGGCGTGCCGTCGGGGCGGAGCCCGAAGAGGCGGACGAGTTCGGCGACGCGGGCGGTGTGCGTCGGGCTCTTCAGGAGGATCCGCCGCCCGCCCGAGCCGCGGGCGAGCTTGCGGACGAGCCGGGCGGTGCTGGCGCGCCAGCGGTGGAGTTCGGCGGGGGTGAGGCCGTCGAGGGCGTGGAAGCGGGAAAAGTGCCCCCAGGCGGAGGGGAAGACGAAGCGCCCGGGGAGGGGGCTGGCGAGGGCGTCGTTGTTCGTGGCGAAGTCGTCCTCGGCCGGGTAGTCGGGGCCGAAGGCGACGTCGTCCTGCGGGCGGTTGTTCGAGAGGAAGGGGACGAGGATCAGGCGGATGAGCCACCAGGAGAGCCGGTCGCCGGTGGGCGCGGTGCACTCGACCCAGCGGGGCGTGCGCATGCGCGGGTCGCAGGACATGAGGTACTGGAGGTGCGTGGTGCCGGAGCGGTAGTAGCCGAGGATCGCGACGACGTCCGGGGCGCCCTTGGGGAAATAGAAGGAGGAGA
>CAYMFP010000384.1:0-2960 GCA_964389385.1 uncultured Phycisphaeraceae bacterium
TGGGATGGGGTGGGGTGGGGTGGGAGGCGAGCGTCGGGATACAGTCCGGCGTGCCACCTTCCAAAGAGCGGACTTCCATCCGGGTGCAGGCGGAGAAGGCGGTCCTCGCGGCCGTGCGCCTGCCGAACGACGACTACGACCGCAACGACCCCTTCGGTGAGCTGGCCGAGCTGTGCCGCCAGGCGGGCGGGGAGCCGGTCGGCACGCTCGAGCAGTTCCGGGACCGCCCCGAGGCGGGGACGTACATGGGCTCCGGCAAGCTCGAGGAGCTGCGCGCCCTGTGCGAGGCGGTCGGGGCGACGATGGTCATCTTCGACCACGAGCTGAGCCCGAAGCAGATCAGCAACATCGAGAAGGTCGTCGAGCGGAAGGTGATCGACCGCTCCGAGCTGATCCTGGACATCTTCGCGAGCCGCGCGACGACGTACGAGGCGAAGCTGCAGGTGGAGCTGGCGCAGCTCGAGTACACGTACCCGCGGCTGCGGGCGATGTGGGACCACCTGGAGCGGATCGTCGGCTCGGGCGGGATCGGGGGCGTCGGGACGCGCGGGCCCGGCGAGCAGCAGCTCGAGATCGACCGCCGGCTGGTGCAGCGCCGCAAGAACATCCTCCAGACGGAGCTGGACGAGATCCGCGCCCGCAAGCGGCGCAGCGTGCAGAAGCGGACGCTCGACTTCTTCACCGTCGGGCTCGTGGGGTACACGAACGCGGGGAAGAGCACGATCTTCAACTCGCTGACGGCCGGCGGGGCGTACGCGGACAACCGCCTGTTCGCGACGCTCATGACGCGCACGCGGGAGTGGGACCTGGGCGGCGGGCTCTCCGTGATGCTCAGCGACACCGTCGGCTTCGTGCGGGCGCTGCCGACGCACCTGGTGGCGTCGTTCCGGGCGACGCTCGAGGAGGCGACGCACTCGGACCTGCTGCTCGTGGTGCTGGACGTGAGCGACCCGGCGGCGGAGACGCAGTTCCGGACGGTGCAGAAGACGCTGGACGACCTGTTCGACGAGGTCGCCGAGATCGAGGCGAAGGCGGCCGAACGGGCGAAGCGCGACGGCGCGACCTACAAGCCGTGGACGCCCCCGAAGCGCGTCGTGCTGCTCAACAAGGCGGACCTGCTGCCGGACAACCGGGCGCTGCTGGAGTGGCGGTCGCGGCTGTCGCGGGCGGGCCTGACGGCGATCACCTTCTGCGCCCTCCCCGACGCGGAGGGGAGCCCGCGGATGGGGTTCGAGGAGCTGAAGCAACTCGTGCGGAGCGAGGCGAGCGGGCAGATCGACGAGTACCAGATCACCGTGCCGCTGGCCGACAGCAAGACCGTGCACACGATCGAGAACCGGGGCGAGGTGCTCGGGCGCGAGTACGACGGGGCGGCGGTGACGCTGAAGGCGCGGATCGGCAGCCGCCAGCTCGCGCAGCTCCGCTCCGCCGGGGCGCGGATGCGGGTGCGGGCCCCGGACGGGACGTCGTGGGAATCGCCCGGCGGCGAGGGATCGCCGACGGGCGACGGCTGGAACTGACCGGGCCGTCCGTTCACCGCCGCCGGCGCGCCGCGAGCAGCCCGCCCGCGCCGAGCACGGCGACGGCCCCCGGGGCGGGGATCGCGGTGTAGCTGAGGTTCACCGAGAGGAAGTCCTCCGGCTGGTCGGCGTAAAAGTTGACGGCGCTCGACGCGACGAGGGTGATGGTGAGCGACCCGTCGCTCGTGATCGCGACCATGTCCGCCAGCGAGATCGTCCACGACTGCGAGACGGCGTTCTGGAAGAGGTCGACGGTCCCGCTGAAGGCGGAGGCGTCGAAGCCCTGCCCACTCGCGATGCCGTCGATGTCCCAGTCGAGCGTCTCGAGGCTCGGCGGCACGACGCTGAAGTCCCCGAGCCCCTCGATCACGAGCGTCCCCTCGGACGCCGCCGGGAGGAGCCCGTCGAACGTAAAGACGAAGGTCTGGCCGGTCTCGGTGATGTTCTGCGAACCGGTCAGTTCGACGAACTGAGCCGACGCCGAACCACAGGCCGCCGCGAGCGCGGCGGCGACGTAGATGCTCTTCATCTCGATCTCCTCTTTCTCGGACCCAACAGGAAGTCCGCCGCCGACGGGGCCGAGCGGCCTCGTTCGACGGCACGCCGGGATCACACGCCCGGCGGTATCGGCGAAGTTGTGGTACGAAAAGCCCCCGCGGGAGCCGTGCACGAAGGGGCCGGGAGAAGCCCGGCGCCCCACCCTACCGGCAGCCGTGCGCGGGAACAACACCAATGGGCACGCGCACGGCTCCGGACCCGCCCGTTTCCCCCTGAACAGGCAGGTCGTAGCGGCGGGTGGATGGGCGTTCGATGGAAGTGCGGGCCGACGCGAAGGATGTCCGTAGGAAAAGCGGACGGTCGGCCGGAGCCGATCGTCCGCGAGGCTGGACGGGGATCAGGCGGCCTGGGCGGGCGTGAAGCCGGCGCAGCCGCTGACGGGGGTGACGTGGAGGTCGACCACCCGGTTGTTGGGGTGCCCACACGGCTCGACGAGGTCCTCGGGGGCCTCGCCGCGGATGCGGATCTGGACGAGCTGCTCCTGGTGGCCGGTGGTCTCGCCGAAGTGGGCGCACATGCCGCACTGGCCGGTGGTGATCTTGAGCATCGCTGGCTCCCTTCGTTGAAGGCGGCCGTTGAAGCCACCTGGGTCTGCGGATCGTCGTGCGACGTCCGGAAGGGAGTTTCGTCGATCCCGGGCGATCGGACCGTGAGAGCGGGTATCAACTCGGAAGTTTGGAGTGAGACTCAGGCGCAGGCGAGCGCCCGGCAGGTCGCGAGGCCGCGGGAGTGGACAAGCCCGGGATGGGCGGCGATACTCCCCGTCCCCGGAGCCTCGGCTGCGGGACCGCCCCGAAAGAGGTGGATTGGCCACCATAGCTCAGTTGGTAGAGCGAAGCTTTCGTAAAGCTTAGGTCGCCGGTTCGAGTCCGGCTGGTGGCT
>CAYMFP010000385.1:0-2952 GCA_964389385.1 uncultured Phycisphaeraceae bacterium
CCATCCAATCCGCCACCTCCGGGTACGTCTTCTCGGCCGGGGCCTGCTCCGGCGGCACGAACACCTGCGCCAGCACGGAGGGCGAGAGCCAGGCGGCGGTCAGCGCGACCGTCCCGGCGCGGGCGGACCGCGACCAGCGGGTCAGGGAACGGATCGAACGGTCTCGGCTCATGTCACGGTCTCCTTCGTCGGTCGGCGGATTATGCCCTATCCCGCCGGATCTGTCGCGGCGGCCCCGCCCTCCCCCTGTGCCGGCGTCTCCGGGCCGCTTACGCTCCGCCCATGCCGACTCCCACCCGCCCCGGCACACCGCCGGAGCCGAACGCCGGGATGCCCGCCATGATGCCTCAGGAAGTGGCAAACCCTCCTACAGGGGATGAGCTTCGCGACGCGATCGCCGAGGTCGCCCTGCTCCGCGGCGAGTTCACCCTCCGCTCCGGGCGCAAGAGCAGCTACTACCTGGACAAGTACGCCTTCACCACGCAGCCCCGGATCCTCTCCGGGCTGGGGCGGGCCCTTGCGGACCGCATCCGCCGCCTCGAGGCCGGGACGGACCGGAGCGTCATGCGCCTCGCCGGGGCGGAGCTGGGGGGGATCCCGCTGGTGACGGCCGCGGGGTTCTACACGGGGCTGCCGGTGCTCTTCGTCCGGAACCAGAAGAAGGAGTACGGGACGGCGAAGCAGCTCGAGGGGAAGCTGAACCCCGGGGACCGGGTGGTGTTCCTGGAGGACGTGGCGACGACCGCCGGGCAGGCGATCGAGGCGGTGCGGGTGCTCCAGGAGGCGGGGGCGGAGGTGCTGGGCGTGATCGCGGTGATCGACCGCGAGGAGGGGGCCCGGGAGAACATGGACCAGGCCGGCGTGCGTTTCGAGGCCCTGTTCACGAAGACGGACCTCGGCGTGTCCGAATAAGCCCGGCAGGACGGCCGCGGGAAGGCCGGGAGGGCGAGCCGCGGGGTGGGCTACATGAGGCCGAAGGCGATCGCCCCGGCGATCGCGAGCCCGACGAACAGGACGACGAGCAGCGGCCAGCGGCGGGCCGTGGCGGCGTCGGCCCCGCAGAAGGGGCAGGCGTCGAGCAGGTCCGAGTACTCGCGTCCGCAGGCGCGGCAGCGGACGCCCTCGCCGGAGAAGCGGTCGAGGTCCTCGTCGGAGGGGCCCTCGTCGAGGATCGCGTCGTCGTCCCAGTCGTCGGAGGGCACGGCGGAGGATACCCGGGACGCTGCGGCGGACACACCGGGATGAACAGACATGCGCCCGGCTTGGATCAAGCCGGGCCGTGGGGAGTGGCGGTCAGGAGGCCGTGCCGCGGGCGGGCTCGGGGGCGGGGATAGGGGTAGGCGCCGGCTCGTCGTCCGGGGCGGGCTGCGCGGCGTGGGGGGACGCGCGCGGGAGCGTGGGGGCGGCGGGGCGGAGGTCCGAGCGCGCGGTTTCCGCGTTGCGGGCCCGGAGTTCGGCCGCCTTGATCGAGATCATGTACTCGTACAGGTAGGTCAGGCGGGCGTAGGTGCACCCCGGGCGCCCGTCGAGGAAGGCCCACCGCCCGAGCATGTAGTAGAGCCACTTGATCTGCGGGCGGCAGGGCATGCGGAAGAAGAGGTCCTTCTGCGCGGCCCGGCGGGTGTTCGCATCGCGGCTGAAGATCTGCACGAGGGGGCGTCGGACGCGCTCCTCGATCCGGAGCAGCTCCATCGCCTCGAAGGTGGCGTAGCTGTTGTGCCGCTCGATCCAGTGGTGCACGCCCTTGCTGAACGGGTAGTGCACGATGTGCCCGCGGAGCTCGCCGACCGGCCCGTCCACGACGGTCACCGGGTTGACGAGGCGTTCGTAACGCACGCGCTCGGGGCGGAAGAGGCGGATGAGCCAGGTCGGGTAGAGCTGGGCGTGGCGGAGCCAGCGGCCCATGAAGAGGTCCTTGCGCCGGAAGCGGAAGGCCGAGAGGGGCGAGGCGGGGTCGGCGGCCCGCTGGACCTCCACGGCGAGTTCGTCGTCGACGCGCTCGTCGGCGTCGATGTAAAGGACCCAGGGATGGCGGAAAGGGATGTTCTGGACGCCCCAGTTCTGGTGCGCCGACCAGTTGTCGAAGCGGCGCTGCACGACGCGGACGTTGGGGCGGGCCTCGGCGATCTCGACCGTGGCGTCGTCGGAATAGCTGTCGAAGACGACGATGTCGTCCGAGAACGCCACGGAGTCGAGGCAGGCGGGGAGATTCCGCTCCTCGTTCTTCGTGAGGATCACGACCGACACGGGATGCCGCGGGGCTCCGCTGGGCATGGGCGACAAACGATACCATGTCATCGGGCCGGGGCGAGGCGGGGTCGCCCGACGCCCGAAGATGATGTCCGTCCAGGAGGGCCGATGACCGCCGGAGCGGAGACTCCGACCCAGATTCCCGAGGACCTCGACGCCTTCGCGGCCGCTCGGGTGAGCGCCTGGAGCTTCCGGGAGAAGGCCGTGCGCGCGGTCTGGATGGTGGTGCGCGCGGCGTTGTTCCGGACGAGCTGGCACAACTGGTACGCCTATCGGCGGTGGCTGCTGCGGCTCTTCGGGGCGAAGCTGGGGCGGCGGGTGAATATCCGGCCCTCGGTGCACATCGAGATCCCGTGGCTGCTCGAGATGGACGATTACGCGACCGTGGGCGACCACGCGATCATCTATAACCTGGGGCGGATCCGGATCGGGCGGCGGGTGACGGTGAGCCAGTACGCCCACCTGTGCGCAGGATCGCACGACTTCACGCGCCCGGACTTCCCCCTGCTCCGCCCCCCGATCACGGTCGAGGACGACGCCTGGATCGCGGCCGACGCGTTCGTGGGCCCGGGCGTGACGGTCGGGGAGGGCGCGATCCTGGGGGCCCGCGCCTCGGCCTTCAAGGACCTGGAGCCCTGGACGATCTACGCGGGGAACCCGGCGAAGCCGGTCCGCCCGCGGCCGCCGTTCCGGGAGGCGGGG
>CAYMFP010000386.1:0-2946 GCA_964389385.1 uncultured Phycisphaeraceae bacterium
TCCCACCCCGACTCCCGGTGCAGCCCCCACCCCATCCCCCACACCGACCACACCCCGTTCCATCCCAGCCCCGTCCACTCACCCGCCATCCGGCCCAACCATCCTCAGACCGGCAGCGGGTTCCGCTCCAGGAACTTCCGCTGGTGCCAGTACGGGTACGCGGGCTCGCGATCGCTCGCGGCGTCGAGCCGGGCGACCTGCTCGGGCGTCAGGCTCCACCCCACGGCCCCGAGGTTGTCCCGCAACTGCTGCTCGTTGCGGGCCCCGATGATGACCGTCGAGACGCTCGGCCGCCCGAGCACCCAGTTGAGCGCGACCTGCGGGATCGTCTTCCCCGTCTCCCGGGCGATCTCATCGAGCGCGTCGACGACGGTGTAGAGCTGCTCGTCGGGGATCTGCGGGCCCGCGTCGGCCGCGGCCCGGCTCCGGAGGCGCGTGCCCTCCGGCATCGGCGCGCCCCGGCGGATCTTGCCGGTGAGCCGGCCCCACCCGAGCGGGCTCCACACCACGGCGCCGACGCCCTGGTCGAGCGCCAGCGGCATGAGCTCCCACTCGTAATCGCGCCCGACGAGCGAGTAGTACGCCTGGTGCGCCACGTACCGCGCCCACCCGTGCCGGTCCGAGACCGCCAGGGACTTCATCAGGTGCCACCCGGAGAAGTTGGAGCACCCGATGTACCGGATCTTCCCCGCGCGGACGAGGTCGTCGAGCGCCCCCAGCGTCTCCTCGACCGGCGTGAGCGCGTCGAAGCCGTGGAGCTGGTAGAGGTCGATGAAGTCCGTCCCGAGGCGGCGCAGGCTCGCCTCCACCGCGCGGACGAGGTAGTGCCGCGAGGAGCCGGCGTCGTTCGGGCCCGCCCCGGTCGGGAACGTGCCCTTCGTGGAGATGATCACGCGGTCGCGCCGCCCCCGGATCGCCCGCCCCAGCAGCTCCTCGGCCATCCCCGCCGAGTACGTGTCGGCCGAGTCGAACATCGTCACGCCCGCCTCCAGGCAGACGTCGACCAGGCGCGCGGCCTCGTCGGCGTCGCTCTGCCCGAACGCGCGGAACATCTCCCCCCCGCCGCCGAACGTGGCCGTGCCGAGGCTGAGCACCGGAACCTTGAACCCCGACCGGCCGAGCCGCCTGTACTCCATCCGCTCGCTCCTGCGCCACCGCCACGCGACGCCCGGAGGCCCGGGCCCGCCGGAGGATACGTCGCGCCGCGACCCGGCGATCCGGGGGCCGGGGCGCCCGGCCTACGCTGTCCCATGCGCTCCGCCTACCAGCTCTTCCCCGTCGCGGCCGCCTCCCTGATCCTCGCCGCCTCCCTCCCCGCCTGCTCCTCCACCGGCATCGCCCTCCGGGAGCGGCTCGGCATCCCGAAGCGCGAGCAGCTCGTCGACCGCGTCGACGACGCGCGCGAGGCCCAGGAGAAGGCCAAGCAGCAGTTCGCCTCCACCCTCGACGAGTTCCGCGCGATCACCGGCATCGAGCCCGGCGACCTGGAAAAACGCTACCGCGCCCTCGCGAACGAACTCGAGGACAGCGAGGACCGCGCCAAGGCCGTCCGCGAGCGGATCGCCGACGTGCAACGCGTCGGCGCCGCCCTCTTCAAGGAGTGGGAGAAGGAGCTCGACGCCTACGAGGACGCCGCCCTCCGCCGCCGCAGCGCCGACCAGCTCGAGCGGACCCGCGACCGGTACGAGCAGCTCGTCGCCGCGATGGAACGCGCCGCCGCCACCATGGACCCCGTCCTCGCCCGCTTCCGCGACCAGGTCCTCTTCCTGAAGCACAACCTCAACGCCCGCGCCCTCGCCTCGCTCGAAGGGACCGTGACCGAACTCGAAGGCGAGATCGCGCGCCTCATCGACGAGATGAACGCCTCCATCGCCGAGGCCGAGGCCTTCATCGAGACGATGTCCGAAGCCCCGTCCGCCTGACCGCCCCCGCCTCCACTACACCGCCCGGTCCCGGCCCCCGATCACGTCCGGGCCCTCATGCCCGACGCCGCGGTCGGCGCCTTCCCCTTCGCCGCCCCCGCCCCGGCCGTTCCCCGTAATCCCCTCCCCCCCACCCAGCCGCACCCTCAGCCCCGGCTTCACGTCCCCTCTGCCCCCCTATGCACCCGCTCCCCGAGCCCACCGCCCGGGCATCGCAGCGGTTATCGGACGTCAGGCCCCCTCTTGACGCATTCCGCACAATTCCTCTGAGCGCCACGCCCCATTTCCGCTATCCTGCCCACATCTTGATCGCGCCCTCCCGGGGCTTGTTCTGAGCCCGGCGGCGCGTGGTGTCCGGCGTCCGCGCCCCTATCGCAACGCAGCACGTCCTCGCGCGGACGGCGGTGTCAGTTTCCTTCGAGGACGAGAAGAGAAGAGGTTGACGAGATGCACAAGATTCCGCTGATCGCTTTCGCCGTCGCCGCCACCGGCGTCGCCTCCGCCCAGACGCTGGACGACCTGTCCATCGCCACGCTCTTCCCCGGCGACACCGTCTTCGGCAACACCGCCAACTCCAGCAACGACATGAGCGGCAGCACCATCGGCTCCGGAAGCTGGTCCGGCGGCGACGACGTCTACACGCTCATCTGGGGCGGCGGCGACTTCTCCGCCGACCTGCTCTTCACCCACACCGACGGCGACCTCGACTTCTGGATCATCCAGAACCCCCTCGGCGGCTCCAGCCTCCAGTCGTCGCTCACCTCCAGCGACGACGAGCACCTGGCCATCACCGACCTCGCCGCCGGCACGTACTACCTCGTCGTCGACGGCTGGCAGGGCGCCACCAACACCTACACCCTCACCGTCGTCCCCGCCCCCTCCGCCCTGGCCCTCCTCGGCGCCGGCGGGCTGATCGCCGGCCGCCGCCGCCGCTGATCCATCGTTCATCCCAGACCATCCACGCGGGCGGCCCCACGGCCGCCCGCTCTGCTTTCACCCACCCCCAAGCCGTGCCCTCCGCCCC
>CAYMFP010000387.1:0-2928 GCA_964389385.1 uncultured Phycisphaeraceae bacterium
GGGGGGGTGGAGTGGGGTGGGGTCGTGAGGGCCGCGGGCGGACATCCCGGAAGGGATGCGTGTGCGAATAGGCTTCTTTGGGAGGAACGCGTGTTGACGGAGCCGGAGACGAACGGCGACGGGGTCGAGCGGGTGGGGCCGGCAGGGGCGGTGGAGGAGGCCGCGGACGCGGTGCGCCGGGCGGGCGGGAAGGGGAAGCGGCTGCTCGGGCGTGCGGTGAAGAGCGGGCTGCGGCGGTATCCGCGGGAGATCGGGCGGTCGCTGCGGGAGGTGGTGCGGGTGGCGGGGAAGGCGAAGGGGGTGGTGGAGGAGATCGCTGAGCACATCGGGCTGGGCGAGCACGGGGAGCGGGAGTCGATCATCGAGCGCGTGCCGGAGCGGGGGCTGGCGGCGTGCTGGCTGGGGCACGCGTCGGTGTTCGTGGGGGTGGACGGGCGGACGGTGCTGGCGGACCCGGTGCTGAGCGATCGGATCGGGATGGCGGTGGCGGGGCGGGCGATCGGTCTGGGGCGGCTGGCGCCGGCGCCGGCCGCGGCGGAGGCGTTCCGCAGCGTGCACCTGATCCTGATCACGCACGCGCACTTCGACCACCTGGACCGCCCGACGCTGGCGCGGCTGGCGCACGAGCAGACGGAGATCGTGGTGCCGCGCCGGACGGCGAGCCTGGTGCCGCGGGGGTTCGGCCGGGTGACGGAGCTGGACTCCGGGGCGGTGCTGGAGCGCGACGGGCTGCGGATCCAGGCGGTGGAGCCGCGGCACTGGGGGGCGCGGGCGGTGGTGGACCGGAAGCGCGGGTTCAACAGCTACGTGGTCACGTCGGAGCAGAGCGGCAAGCGCGTGCTGCTGGCGGGGGACACGGCCGAGACGGACGCGTTCGACCGCGTGGGCCCGGTGGACCTGGCGGCGCTGGGGATCGGGGCGTACGACCCGTGGGAGCACATGCACGCGACGCCGGAGCAGGCGTGGCGGATGTTCGAGCGGATGCGTGGGCGGCGGCTGATGCCGGTGCACCACTCGACGTTCGAGCTGAGCGAGGAGCCGGTGGACGAGCCGATGCGGCGGCTGCTGGAGGCGGCGGGGGAGACGGGCAAGGAGCGTCTGGTGGGGCTGGAGCCGGGGGAGCTTTGGGTGGAGGAGGATTAGATTTCTAGATTTCTAGATTTCTAGATTGCTGGATCGCTGGAGGGGAAGGGGGTCGGTGGTGAAGAGGTGGTCGGGGAGGTCGGGGTCGAGTTCGGGGTGGTAGCGGGTGGTCGTGCGGACGATGAGGGGCTCCTTGCGGCGGCGCGTCGCGTGCCTGAGCAGGCGTTTGAAGGTGCGAACGTCGCGGGCGTTGTTGGTTTGCTTCGCGCGAGCGAGGTCGGTGCGAGCGTCCTCGGCCTGCTGAGCAACGGCCGTCGGGTCGTGCAGGTCGTGCTCGTCGGCGATCTGCAGGATCAGGCCCGTTTCCTGGCAGATCCAGTAGTCCTCGTCGCGGGGGAGTCGTTCGTAGGAGAGTCGGATGACGTGGCATGTGTGGGTGTCGAGGCGGGCCTCGCGGACATGTTCGGCCCGGTCCGGTGAAAGCGGGGCGCGATGCGAGCCGCTGCCGTCGTGCATGAGGAGCGAGGGGATCTCGTGCGCGGCCCCGCCGGAGACGCCGGTGAGTCCGGCGAGGGCGTCCGACAGGCTCCCGATCCGACCGGCGCGTTCGAGGAATGCCTTGTAGGCGACGCCGCCGAAGCTGATGGCGCCGTGGCTGGGCCAGGTCTCGGGCGGACCCACCGTCTGTTCGGCGTACTGGAAGCGGAAGGCGTTCGGGCGGCGGAGGAAGGTGGAGAAGTGGATGATGCTCCACTGCTGGCGCTGGGGGCTTTGGTCGGCGTGCATGATGGTGGTGACGGTGCCGGAGTCGCGGTAGGCGCGGCAGGAGGCGTAGACGTCGCGCGTGCGGGCGAGGATGGCGTGGGGGTCCGGCATGCGGCGGAGTGGATCGGCTTGGGGGCGCGGTGTCAAGCGGCAGCGGGGTTCCGTGGGGGACAGGGGGGCGGCGTTGGGTGTGGCGGCGTAGGGTGGTGGATGGGCGAGCGGGCGTATCCGGGGTATCTGCGGCAGGTGGAACTGGCGCCGAACGAGGCGGCGGGGGTGGTCGATCCCGAGAGCTATCCGTTCTCGGTGGCGGGGCTGCGGGGGTTCGAGAGCGCAGAGATCCATCCGCGGGTGACGTTCTTCGTGGGGGAGAACGGGAGCGGGAAGAGCACGCTGCTCGAGGGGCTGGCCGTGGCGATGGGGGTGAACCCCGAGGGCGGGAGCAAGAACATGCAATTTGCCACGCGGGAGTCGCACTCGGTGCTCGGGCACCACCTGCGGCTGTCGTGGACGCCGGGGCTGCGCCCGGACGATGTGTTCTTCCTGCGGGCGGAGTCGCTGTTCAACGTGGCGACGGAGATCGAGCGGCTGGGGGTGCAGGACGCGTACGGGGGCGCGTCGCTGCACGAGCAGTCGCACGGGGAGTCGTTCCTGGCGCTGCTGGAGCACCGGTTCCGCGGGTGGGGGCTCTACCTGCTCGACGAGCCGGAGGCTGCGCTGAGCCCGCAGCGGCAGCTCGCGGCGCTGCGGCGGATGCACCAGCTCGTGGTCGAACGTTCGCAGTTCATCGTCTGCACGCACTCGCCGATCCTGATGGCCTACCCCGACGCGTGGATCTACGAGATGGGCGAGGACGGGATGCGGCGGGTGGAGTACGAGGAGACGGAGCATTACCGCGTGATGCGGTCGTTCAGGGCGCGGCGGGAGCAGGTGCTGCGGATGGTGTTGGAGGAGTAGGGGGGAGGAGGGGGTGGAGGGTCTTTGGAGTCTTGGAGTCCTGGAGTCCTGGGGTCTTGAGTTTGGGGGGGTGGCGTGGGGGTGGGTGGAGTCGTGGGCGGGGCGGTTGGTGCTATCGTCTGC
>CAYMFP010000388.1:0-2920 GCA_964389385.1 uncultured Phycisphaeraceae bacterium
GGGGGTAGGGGTGGGGGGGCGCAGCACTACCGCGTCGCCTTCCGGGCCGTTCCCGCCGGCATCCCCGTCCGCCCGGTCCGCACCCGGCCGGACCCCCGAGCCCTCGGGCCGGAGACGGCCATCGTCGTCGGCGCCCCGGGCGAGGAGATCACGACCGACGAGCACGCCCGCGTCAAGGTCATGTTCCACTGGGACCGCTACGCCAAGGCCGACGACACCTCCTCCTGCTGGATCCGCGTCAGCGTCCCCTCCGCCGGGCGGCAGTGGGGGAGCGTCTTCCTGCCGCGCCACGGCGAGGAGGTCATCGTCGACTTCCTCGGCGGCGACCCCGACCGCCCCGTGATCACCGGCCGCCTCTACAACGCCGTCACCCGCCCGCCCTACGACCTGCCCGCCAACAAGACGATCAGCGGCAGCAAGTCCAGCTCCTCCAAGGGCGGCCGGGGCTTCAACGAGATCCGCTTCGAGGACAAGAAAGGCGAGGAGCAGGTCTACGTCCACGCCGAGAAGAACCTGGACGTCCGCGTCAAGAACGACGCGTTCGAGTGGATCGGCCACGACCGCCACCTCATCGTCAAGAACGACCAGGTCGAGCACGTGGAGGCCAACCGCTCGGAGACGGTCGACCTCGACCACAAGGAACTCATCAAGAAGGACCGCCACCTCCGCGTGCAGGGCAAGGAGTGCAAGCTCGTCGAGGGGCAGCTCACGCTCACCGTCGAGGGCAAGGTCGCCGAGGTCTTCAAGGCCGACCACTCCGAATCCACCACCGGCAAGCTCTACATCGTCGCCGACGAGATCGCCATCGAGGCCAAGACCCACATCTCGATCCACGTCGGCAGCAACCACATCTCGATCGACAAGAGCGGCATCACCGTCGAGGCCAAGGAGCCCGGCGCCGCCGTCGACGTCAAGACCGCTTCCGGCGACATCACCGTCGACGCCAAGAAGAACCTCGCCATGAAGGGCGCCGCCGGCGCCGCCCTCGGCAGCCCCAAGACCGACGTCAAGGGCGACGGCATGCTCACACTCAACGGCGGCCTCGTGAAGATCAACTGAACCCCGCACCGGCCACACCCATGCCCGCACTCAAGAAAGGCCAACCCGTCACCCCGATCGACCCGGCCGAACCCGACGCGGCCCTCGAGGCCGATGCCGCCGATCCCGGCGAGGTCGCCGAGGCCAAGGCCCGCGAGCGCCAGACCCAGGCCGGCAAGTACGGCGCCGCCAAGGCCCCGCCCTACAAGCCGCCGGAGGACAGGCCGCGCGACGGAGAAGACAAGAAGACCGCCTGGATCGAGATCGAACTCGTCGGCGAGGACGACAAACCCATCCCCGGGGAGAAGTACGAGATCACCCTCCCCGACGGCTCCGTCGCCTCCGGCACCCTCGACGCCGACGGCCTCGCCCGCGTCGAGGGCTTCGAGCCGGGGCAGTGCAAGGTCTCGTTCCCCGACCTCGACCAGGACGCGTGGGAGCCCGCCTGATCCGATGCCCATCACCCACACCATCCAGCGGGGAGACTCGGTCCGCAGCGTCGCGGCCCGCCACGGCCTGCACTGGGAGACCGTCTGGAACGACGGCGCCAACAGCCAACTTCGCCAGCAACGCAAGGACCCAAACGTCCTGTACCCCGGCGACCAGCTCGTGATCCCGGACGTGCGCCGCAAGGACGTGCCGGCCGCCGCCGAAACCAGGCACCGCTTCCGCCGCCTCGGGGTTCCGGAGCGGCTCCAGCTCCGCCTGCTCCGCAACGGCGAACCGCGGGCGAGCCTGCGCTACACGATCGAGGCCGACGGCGAGGAGCGCGGCGGCGCCACCGACGGCGACGGCTGGATCCGCGAGACCGTCCCGCCCGGGACGCGACGCGTCAAGCTGACGCTCCTCCCGGAGAGCGCCGAACCCGAGGTGACGTTCCTCGACGTCGGCGCGCTCGACCCGCCCGACACCATCGAGGGCGCCCAGGCCCGCCTCGCCAATCTCGGCCTCTTCTCCGGCCGCGTCACCGGCGATGCCGACCGCGAGACGGCCGCCGCCATCGCCGCCTTCCAGCAGTCGCAGGGACTCCCCGCTTCCGGCCAACTCGACGCCCGGACCGCCGACGCGCTGCGGCGGGAGCACGGCAGCTAACGGAGGAACCGATGCAGGAGCCCGAGCCATCGCAGGACCCCGCATCGACCCGCCGCGTCCGGCTGGGCGCGTTCGCGGCGGACGTGCCGTCGTCGTTCGACGACGTCACCGCCGCCGAATTCGTCGATCCCACCGATCCCGACCGCCGGTTCCGCCTCCTCGCGGCGTCGACGCTCGAGCCCGCCCGCGAAGGCCCCGGAGACGTGACGGCCGAGATGCGCGAGCGGCTGCCCGATGTCGGCGCCCCGTTCCGCGTGCTGCGCGACGAGCCCGTGCCGGAGTTCGGCCTCCCCGCGCACGAGTTCGTGGTCGCTGTCGGAGAACCGCCGCTGCCGATCGTCACGCGCAGCCTCTGCCTCCAGCCCGAGCGCGAACGCCGACGCTACCTGCTCGTCAGCTTCACGGCCGACCCCGAGGCGGAGACCTCGCAGAAGCTCTGGGAGCAGATCCGCGCCTCGATCGTCGTGCCCGACGCGGGGCCTCCTCCGGCCTCCGCACCGCCGGCCGGGTGGCGGCGGCGGCGGCTCCCATCCCTGACGCTCGATCTGCCGGAGCGCTGGGAATGGGCGGGCCCTTTCCTCTTCCGGAAGCCGTCGGGAGCCTCGCTCGCCGTCGGGGCGATGAGCTTCGATCCCCCATCCCCGCCTGTGAACATCCGCCGCGACGCCGACGATCCGCGCGTCGCGGCCGCGGTCCGCGACCGGCAGCGCACCGATCGCATGCTCGAAGACGGCTCCAGCCTGCTCGTCGAAACCTATCTTGTCCCCAGGCGCGGTGCTCCCGAATCGCT
>CAYMFP010000389.1:0-2894 GCA_964389385.1 uncultured Phycisphaeraceae bacterium
GGGTGGGGTGGGCGAGGCGAGTCTGTTGCACTGTGGCGGACACCTTCCGATCCTTCCGGGCGGGGCGCCGTCGCCCGCCGCGTTGCTCAACTCCCGCGTGTGCTGATTCGTCACGACGCCGCGTCCTGCTCCAGACGCCGCCGCAGATCGGCGACGGCCTCCCGCACGCGGGCGGGGGCGGTGCCTCCGGGCACGTCGCGCCGGGCGAGCGTCGCCTCGAGCGCGATCGCCGGGTAGACGTCCTCCCCGATCCGCTCGTGCAGCCCGCGCAGCTCCTCCAGCGGAAGCTCGTCCAGCGGCACGCCCAGCGCGATCGCCCGCCGCACGGCCCGCCCGGAGACCTCGTGCGCGTCCCGGAAGGGGACCCCCTTGCCGACGAGGTAGTCCGCCAGCTCCGTCGCGTTCGAGTACCCCCCGAGCGCCGCGGCCCGGCAGCGGTCGCGCCGCACCGTCGTCGCGTCGAGCACCCGCGCCAGCATCCGCAGGCAGAGCGACAGGTGGGCCATGGAGTCGAACAGCGGCTCCTTGTCCTCCTGCAGGTCCTTGTTGTACGCGAGCGGGAGGCCCTTCACGGTCACCAGCAGGTTCGTGTGCGCCGCGAAGATCCGCCCCGCCTTGCCCCGGAGGAGCTCCAGGGCGTCCGGGTTCTTCTTCTGCGGCATGATCGACGACCCGCTGGCCACGCTGTCGTCGAGCGCGATGAAGCCGAACTCCCCGGTCGCGTAGAGGATCAGCTCCTCGGCGATCCGGGAGAGGTGCGCCGCGCACAGCGCCGCGGCCGCCAGCGTCTCGAGCGCGAAGTCCCGGTCCGAGACCGCGTCGAGCGAGTTGGCCGTCGGTCCGTCGAACCCCAGGTCGCGGGCGAGGGCTTCCCGGTCGATCGGGTACGCCGTCCCCGCGAGCGCGGCCGAGCCGAGCGGGCAGCGGTTCAGCCGCCGCCGCGCGTCCGCGAAGCGGTCCGCGTCCCGATCGAGCATCTCCGCGTACGCCAGGGCCCAGTGCCCCCACACCACGGGCTGGGCCCGCTGGAGGTGGGTGTACCCGGGGAGCGGGGCGTCGAGTTCCCGCTCCGCCAGGCGCAGCAGGGCGCGCTGCACCTCCCGGATCTCCCCGATCCGGGCGTCGATCCGGGCCCGCGTCCAGAGCCGCAGGTCCGTCGCGACCTGGTCGTTCCGCGAACGCCCGGTGTGCAGCTTCTTGCCCAGCGCCCCGAGCCGCTCGATCAGCCGCTGCTCGACCCAGGAGTGCACGTCCTCGGCGCCCGAGTCGGCCGGCGCGCGCGGCCCGATCGCCTCGGCCTCGGCGAGCAGCTCGTCCAGCGCCCGCTCCAGGTCCGCGCGTTCCCCCGGCGTGAGCACGCCCGCCCGTTCGAGCGCCCGCGCCCACGCGCTCGACCCCGCGATGTCCTCGCGGACGAGCGCCCAGTCGAACGGGAGGGAGTCGTTGAACGCGCGGAAGAGCGGGTCGGCCGCGCCCTCGAAGACGCCGCCCCAGAGCTGCGCCCCGACGCCCGCCGCATTCCCCGGCGATGTGGTTTCGGCGGTCGGCATCAGACGGGCGTGCCTTCCTTGATGAGCGGGTTCTTCACCGGCGGCAGCTCCGGCTCGTTGACGGGCCCCGTCCGCGGGCCGACCACCGGCGGCGTCCCCGGCGTCTGCTCGCGCTCCTTGCGGCTCATCGCCAGCCCGTTGAACGCCGCGATGCGCTCGGGCAGCGTGAAGAGGCGGATGAAGCCCTCGGCGTGCTTCTGGTTGTACACCTCGTCCTCGCCGAACGTCGCGTACGTCTCGGAGTAGAGCGAGAGCGGGCTGCGGCGCCGGACGGTCGTCGCCGTCCCCTTGAACAGCCGGACGACCACCTCGCCCGTGACCCGCTGCGCGATGTTCTCGATGCACGCGCTGATCGCCTCGCGCACCGGCGTGAACCAGCGCCCGTCGTAGACGAGCCGGGCGAACTTGATGCCCAGCTCGCGGCGGAGCTGCGCCGTCTCCCGGTCGAAGACCAGCTCCTCCAGCCCGCGCAGCCCCTCGACGATCACCGTCCCGCCCGGCGTCTCGTACAGCCCGCGGCTCTTCATCCCGACGCAGCGGTTCTCCACCAGGTCCACCCGGCCGACCCCGTACGGCGCCGCGATCGCGTTCAGCCGCTCGACCAGCTCGTGCCCCGGCAGCCGCTCCCCGTTCACCGCCACCGGGCGCCCCTGCTCGAACGTCAGGCGCACGTCCTCCGGCGTGTCCGGCGTCTGCTCCGCCGGCGGCGTGAGCATCCACGCGTCCTCGGGCGGCGCGTTCCACGGGTCCTCGATCGCCCCGCCCTCGTGGCTGATGTGCCACAGGTTCCGGTCGCGCGAGTAGATCTTCGTCAGGCTCGCCGTCGTCGGGATGTTCCGCTCCTTCAGGTAGTTCAGGAGCTGCTCCCGCGAACGCAGGTTCCACTCGCGCCACGGCGCGATGATCTTCAGGTCCGGCGCCAGCGCCGCGAACGTCGCCTCGAACCGGACCTGGTCGTTCCCCTTGCCCGTGCACCCGTGCGCCACGGCCGTCGCCTTCACCTTCCGGGCGCACTCCACCTGCCCCCGCGCGATGATCGGGCGGGCCATCGACGTCCCGAGCAGGTACCGCCCCTCGTACACCGCGCCCGACATCACCGTCGGGAAGACGAACTCCTCGACGAACGCCTGCCGCAGGTCCTCCACGTAGCAGTCGACCGCCCCGGAGTTCTTCGCCTTCTCCTCGATCCCCTTCAGCTCGTCGGCCCCCTGCCCGACGTCGCAGACGTAGCAGATCACCTCGCAGTCCATGTTCTCGCGGAGCCACGGGACGATCGCGGAGGTGTCGAGGCCGCCGGAGTAGGCGAGGACGATGCGGTCGGTCATGCGGGTGCTCCTGGTGGGG
>CAYMFP010000390.1:0-2883 GCA_964389385.1 uncultured Phycisphaeraceae bacterium
GCCGATCCACGCCGGTCCGCCCCGCCCGGGCCGACCGGCCTTGCCCGAACCACCCGAAACGACCTCCGGATCTGCCGTCTCGCCATCCGCAGTCCGGCCATCTCGCCGAAGGCGCCCATGACCACCCTCCCCGCCCGAACCCACGACCACCCCGCACGCGGCGGCCCGGACGGCAAGCTCCCCCTCTGGGCGCTGCGGGGCCACGCCGCCCACTTCAAGAGCAAGCACGAGGAGTTCGACGCGTGCAAGCTCGGCATGTGGCTCTTCCTCACCACCGAGATCCTGCTCTTCGCCGGCATCTTCGTCGCCTACGGCGTCTACCGCATGCTCTACCCGGAGGCCTTCGTCGCCGGCTCCGGCTTCCTCAACCCCACCATCGGCCTCGCCAACACCATCGTCCTGCTCGTCTCCAGCTGGCTCGTCGTCATGGCCGTGCGCAACGCCCAGCTCGACCAGCAGAAGTGGCTCAGGATCAACCTCGCCCTCGCCATCCTCTGCGGCATCGCCTTCCTCGCCATCAAGTTCAGCCTCGAGTACTACCCCAAGTGGTCCGAGGGCAAGCGCCCCGGCGTCTTCTTCGACTACCCCTTCGCCGTCAGCCCCTACGAGCCCATCTGGTGGGGCATCTACTACGCCGGCACCGCCATCCACGCCTTCCACGTCATCATCGGCGGCGCCCTCCTCGGCTGGTGCCTCGTCCGCTCCTTCAAGCAGGCCTACGGCCCCACCGAGTACACCATGGTCGAGATGTCCGGCCTCTACTGGCACCTCGTCGACGTCATCTGGATCTTCCTCTTCCCCCTCCTCTACCTCATCCACTGACCCCGACCGCGCACCGCAACGAACGCCGCGGATGAGCGCTGCGAATCCGCGGGCCACGACCGTCCAACGAGCCCCGACCCCGAGCGGACCTTCCATGACCACCCCACCGAACACCCCGGGCTACGAGGCGCCGATCGGTCCCAACGACCCCGCGAACATGGCCCACACCGGCAACGAGCACGACGCCCAGCACCCCTTCCACCCCGGCGACCACCACGTCGGGCACCCCGAGCGCCCCGGCCACGAGCACGAGGACCACGGGCACGTCATCGTCTCGTGGCAGGTCCTCACCGGCGTCCTCGGCCTGCTCCTCTTCTTCACCGTCCTCACCGTCGCCACCGCCGGCATCGAGTCGTGGGTCCAGCACGCCTTCAACACCAGCATCCCCACCTGGCTCAACGTCGCCCTCGCGATGAGCATCGCCGCCGTCAAGGCGGCCCTCGTCTTCATGTTCTTCATGCAGCTCCGGTACGACAACCCGCTGCACACCTGCGTCCTGCTCTTCTGCCTCTCCGGCGTCGCCCTCTTCCTCGGCCTGACCGCCATCGACCTCAACAACCGCGGCCACGTCGACCGCTGGAAGGCGGGCGAACTCCTCGCCGGCGGCACCGGGCAGAGCCTCTCCCGGCCGCCCATCATCTCCCGCGGCGACGACGGCCTGCAGCTCCGCGACACCAGGCTCACCCCCAAGGAGCGCGGCCGCGACTCCATCAGCGGGCCCATCGTCGCCGACGCCTGGCAGCGCGCCCTCACCCGCGAGCCCGCCGAGGAGCACGGCTACCGCGACCGCTACGGGCAGTACGCCTTCTACCGCGCCGACCTCGACCCCCAGCACCGCGAGGCCCGCGCCCTCGCCTACTTCCTCACCCACCACGAGTCCCACGGCGGCGAACTCCCCCTCCCCGCGGCCGTCCGCAACCGCCCCCAGGAGGAGATCCAGCAGCTCCTCGCCCTCGCCCGGAACTACGTCCACGAGTTCAGCCACGACGACCACGCGCCAGCCCACGGCCAGCACGCCGAGGCCCGGCACGCCGACCGCCGCCCCGACGGCCCCGGCCGCCGCGCCGGCCTCACCGCCGGACTCTTCGGCAACCCCGCCGACGACCACCACGCCGACACGCACGCCGACGACGACCACGCCGGCGAGCACTGAGCCGTCCCCCCGGCATCCCCCGTTCCCCTCCCCTCCGTGCCCCCCGTGATCTTCGTGGTTGCTCGTCTCGTACCACACGCATGAGCAGGCCCCGCGTCATCGCCGCCGCCGTCGCCGCCCTCACCGGGGCCTGCGCCGTCGGCAGCTTCGTCGCCCTCGTCGGCCGGATCCTCGAGCACCAGAGCACCCACCAGTTCCTCCAGCCCATCTTCAAGCGCATCGAGGGCGCCTCCGGCGAGTACGCCGGCCGCCGCGTCGAACTCACCGACGACGTCGACGACGCCGGCGAGGGGACCGTCACCCTCCGCTACGGCGACGACCAGGTCACCTTCCCCGTCACCATCCCCAACGACATCGAACTCCCCTTCTTCCAGCGCCACGAGGACTGGCTCACCGCCCTCCGCTTCGTCGAGCCGCCCCCCGACACCCCGTACAACGAGTTCGTCGAGCTGGTCGAGGCCGGGCAGCTCCCCGAGCGCCTCGTCGTCGTCACCCGCTCGCCCAACCCCGGCGCGAACGACGGCCTCTTCGACATCGACGTCCCCGACCGCTCCTGGGGCTACGGCGAGGTCATGCGCTCCCACTGGACCTTCGACTTCTACGAACTCCTCCCGGAGGGCGGCATCCGCCACGAGACCCGCACCTTCCCCGAGTCCGAGCGCAGCTTCGCCCGCCGCGTCCGCGAGGCCGAGGCCGCCGGCCTCCCCCGCCCCGAGCGCGACCCCGCCGAACTCCAGCCCCGCTCCTGGCAGCACTACGCCGCCCTCAAGGTCATGCCCAGGGGCATGGGCCCCAAGGAACGCTTCGAGGGCTCCGCCCTCCAGCACGCCGGCTGGACCCTCCCCGCTGCCGCCTTCAGCGGCCTCGCCTTCTTCCTCGCCCTCGCCTTCACCTTCGCCCCCTCCCGC
>CAYMFP010000391.1:0-2881 GCA_964389385.1 uncultured Phycisphaeraceae bacterium
TCCGGCGAAGCGGGCGGGGCGGGCCGGCGGGGGCCGGGGCCGCACCGTCCGAAAGGCCGCAGCGTGTCCGGGAAGTTCCAGAACGTGCCGCCGGGGTGGGACTACAACCCGGCGGCCTGGTCGCAGCGGCTGCCGATCGTCGGGGCGGCCGTCGTGGGGTTCGGGATCGCGATGTACCTCTCGCTGTACCAGTGGGAGGTCTTCGGGCGCGTCTGGGACCCGTTCTTCGGGGACGACGGGCCGTTCGGCGGGGGGAGCCGCGAGATCCTGCGGGAGTCGGGCATCTCGCAGAAGACGATCCGGTTCCTCGGCGTGCCGGACGCGTTCCTCGGGGCGCTGGGCTACCTCGCGGACGCGGTCGCGGGGGTGATCGGCCCGGCCAGGCGGTGGCGGACGATGCCCTGGATCGTGCTCCTCTTCGCCGTGTTCGTCGGGCCGCTCGGGCTCGTGAGCATCCTGCTCGTCGTGGCGCAGCCGGTGCTCTACGACGCGTGGTGCTCGCTCTGCGTGGCGACGGCCGTCATCTCCGTCGCGATGATCGGGCCGGCGATGGACGAGGCCCTGGCGAGCCTGCAGCACCTGAAACGGGAGCACGAACGCGGGCGTTCGCTCTGGCGGGCCTTCTGGGGGCTCGGGGACCGCGGCGAGCCGCGGGACGTGCACGCCATCGCCCACGAGGCGGGCGGACGCGCGGAGGGCCGGGCGTGATCGCCGGCGTCCTCAACACGCTCGTCGGCCTCTGGCTGATCCTCGCGCCCGCGGTGCTCGGCTACGGCGGGAGGGCGGCGGACCACGACCGGATCGTCGGGCCGTTCGTCGCCACCTTCGCCGTCATCTCGATCGCCGAGTCCTGCCGCCCGGCCCGGTGGGCGAACCTGCCGATCGGCGCGTGGCTCGTCCTCGCGCCCTGGATCCTGGGCTTCCCGGGCGAGGCCGCGGCGAACTCGGTCGCGGCCGGGCTCGCGGCGGCGGGGCTCTCGCTGTGGAAGGGCCGGATCCGTCACCGCTTCGGCGGGGGCTGGTCGTCGCTCTGGCGTCCGAACCCCGCCGGCCGTGCGGCACCGGCGGACCCCAACCGATAGCCGGGGGCCCGCCCTCCGCAAACGCCGGAGGCCCGCCTCCCGGCGGGCCTCCGATCGCACTCTCCGAAAGACCTTCAGCGACGGCGGCGGCGTGCGGCGACGGCCCCGGTCGCGAGCAGGGCGAGCGTCCCCGGCGCGGGCACGGCCGCGAAGGCGACCTCCGCCACCCCGGTGTAGCTCGAACCGGCGTTGGCGCGGATGATGAAGTCGACGGACGCCACGCCCCCGACCGGGGCGAAGGCGTACGCCTGGGCGACCGCGGTGTCCGGCAGGGCGTCGAGCCCGCGGAACTCGGCGAGCACGCTTCCGCCCGCGTCCCGCAGAACGAGATCGAAGAGGGTGACCTCGTAGTTCGGGTCCGCGGCGACGCCGTCGGAGCGGTGGTTCCAGAGGAAGAACGTGCCGACCGTCACGGGGGCGTCGAAGAAGAACGTCGCCCACGCGTCGCCGGCGGCGAGGGCGCCGGAGGCGGTCGTCCAGTGGTTGCCCTGCACGTAGGTCGCGTGGGGGTTGTCGGGGCCGAAGCCGGCGGGCAGCCCGGAGCCGTTGATGGCGTTCTCGATGGCGTAGGCGCTGCTGAACGAGCTGCCGGTGACGGCCGAGTCCGGCTGGAACAGCTCGACGGGCTGGGCGCCCGCGGATGCCGCGGCGACGGCGATGACGGGAACGAACCGGAACATTTCTCTCTCCTCGGCCGGGCTCTTGGCTGCGCCGGACGCGCATGCTTGGTCAGTTTCTCGGGGAGAATGATATTCGAATGGGCCGCGTTGGTCAACCAGGCTCGGCCAAACGCGGCGAGCCACGGCCCGCAGATTCGGCCGCCCCCGGCCGCACGGCCGAGCCCCACTCGCCTAGGCTGGGGCGGCCCCCCGGGTGGTCGCCCTATGCCGCGGCCGCTTCTTCGGATCGGAACTCCCGCCCGCCGATGTCTTCCCACGCGCCCACCCTGCTCGCCTCTCCCTCCGCGACGCCCGGCGTCCGCGCGGCGTCGCACGAGATCTCGGCGGATCGCTTCCGGCACCTCATGTTCATCGGAGAGCAGCCCGCCGCCCGGCTGCCCGCGGATCTCCGCCCGCCGCGCCCTCGCGAGCGGAGGGAAACGCCCCCGGAGCCGCTCGACCCGGAGACGTCGGCGTTCTTCGACGCGCTGTGCCGCCAGCGGGGGCTCGCGGCGCAGCGGTACCGGGGGAGCATCCTGCTCCGTCGGCGGGCGGCGTGTCTGCGGGCGCTGCGCACCGCCTGCCCGCGGGAGGGGGCCCGGGTCCTCGCGAACGACGACGCGGGCGTCGACCGCGCGCTCGGCGCGGTGATGATCGGGGTGACCGGGTTCTTCCGCGACCGCGGCGTCTTCGACGCCCTCGGCCCGATGCTCCGCCCCCTGCTGGAGGAGCGCGGGCAGATCGACGCGCTCAGCGTGGCGTGTTCCGACGGGTCGGAGGTGTACTCGCTGGGGATGCTCCTCGCCGGGGAGGGGCTGCTCGAGCATGCGCGCCTGTGGGGCGTCGACTGCCGGCGCGAGGCGATCGCGGCGGCGAGCGAGGGGATCTACCCGGCCGAGAGCCTCGCGGACGTGCCGCCCGAGTTCCGGGCCGCGCACTTCGCGCCCGCCCCGGCCGCTCGCCGGACGGCGGGGAAGCCGGGGCGGAGCGGAGACTGGGTGCAGGTCGCCGCGCCCCTGCGGGCGGCGTGCCGGTGGACGGTGGCCGACGCGTTCGACCTGCCGGCCTGCGCCTCGGGGACGCCCGGGCGCCCCCGCCCGGCGGACATCATCCTGTGCCGGAACCTGGCGATCTATCTGA
>CAYMFP010000392.1:0-2876 GCA_964389385.1 uncultured Phycisphaeraceae bacterium
CGGTATCGCATGCCGAGGTGTCGCCTTGGCGTGTACCGCCGTTCCAGCCTCGGAGTTGCGTTCGCGGGCCGAAGAGGCCGAGGGGATGCTCCGCCGCTGCGCGATGTGCGAGCTGCGGTGCGGAGCGGATCGGCTGGGCGGGGAGGCGGCGCCGTGCGGGCTGGGGGCGCGGTCGCACACGTTCAAGCGGCACCTGAGCCTCGCGGAGGAGCTGGAACTGCTCCCGAGCTACATGGTGTATCTCGGCGGGTGCAACTTCCGGTGCTCGTTCTGCGTGCAGGCGCCCCGGTGCTTCGTCGCCCGGGGCGGGGAGCCGGTGGACGCCCCGGAACTGGCGGAGGAGCTGCGCTCGGTCGTCGCGCGGGGGGCGAGGACCATCAACCTGCTCGGGGGCGAGCCGAGCCTGCACCTGCACACGATCCTGCGGATCGCCGAGCGGGCCCCGGGGCTGCCGCTCGTCCTCAACTCGAACATGTACATGACGCCGCGGGTGCTCGAGCTGCTCGACGGCGTCGTCCGCCTCTACCTGGCGGATCTCAAGTTCGGCGACGACGCGTGCGCGCGGGAACTCGCGGGAGTGGACCGGTACTGGGCGGTGGTGACGCGGAATCTGATCCGGGCGGCCGGGCAGGGGGAACTGCTCGTGCGCCACCTGCTCATGCCGGGGCATGTCGAGTGCTGTCTCCGCCCCGCGGCCGCGTGGATGGCGGCCCGCCTGCCCGGGGTGCGGTTCCACGTGATGACGAGCTACGTCCCCGCGTACCGGGCCGCCCGACACCCGGGGCCCATGTCCCGCACGCTCGCGCCGGAGGAGATCGCACGTGCGGAGGAGATCCTGACCGGCCTGGGATACCCCGGCGTCCAGGGCGGCACGGCAGCGCACCGCGCGACGGAGGCCGCATGACCCGTTCCCCGGCGATCCCTCGCCTTCGCCCTCCGGCGGAGCCCGCCCCGCGGGCCGGGAGCCCCGCCGACGGGGAGGGCTCGGGCCTGGAGGTCACGATCCGTTTCGGCCCCGACGGCCGGGTCTTCGTCCACGACATCACGCTCGACCTCATCCCCGCGCTGCTCGCCCTTTGCCCGGAGGACCCGGAACTGCGTCTGCGGGCCCGCGCGGCGGAGGCGTTCGCACGCGAAACCGGCGAGGCACCATGACCCAGATCGGCAGCAGCCAGCCCCGCACCGCCCGGCCGCAGGCGCCGTCGCAGGACGGCCGGGCCGCCATTGCGCCCCAGCCGGCGCCCCGGCAGGCCGCGTCCCCCGCACCGGCGCCGGGCGT
Source organism: uncultured Phycisphaeraceae bacterium (assembly GCA_964389385.1). Lineage (GTDB taxonomy): Bacteria > Planctomycetota > Phycisphaerae > Phycisphaerales > UBA1924 > CAYMFP01. The sequence goes on from CAYMFP010000392.1 coordinate 1,280, forward strand.
GCCGTCGGCGCCGGCGGCCCGCGACGAGATCGAGCTGCTGATCCGGGCCCGGTACCCCGTGCTGTACGTGCTCACCTGGGAGGAGGCGCGGGTGGAGGAGCACCTCGCCCGGATCGCCGCGGCGCGGGGGAAGACCCTCTACACCTGGTCCGTGACCGCCGGCCTCCGCAAGCACGGGGCCGGCCCGTCGGGGCAGCGGCAGCCGTCGAACCCGATCGAGGTGCTCGACACGATCATCGAGCACAAGGAGCCGGCGATCTACCTGCTGCGCGACCTGCACCCCTACGTCAAGGACGTGCAGTTCAGCACGTGCAACGCGCCGACCATCCGCAAGCTGCGCGAGGCGGCGCGATCGCTCTCCGACAGCTACAAGACGATCGTGCTCACCTCGCCGGTGCTCGAGATCAGCAAGGAGCTGGAGAAGGACGTCACGGTCGTCGACTACCCGCTCCCCGGCCCGGAGGACTTCGCGCGGCTGCTCGGGCGCATCTGCGACGACGTGCGGGAGCACGCGGGGATCGACATCTCCCTCGACGACGCCTCGCGCGAGGCGCTCGTCCGCGCGGCGATGGGGCTGACGGCGCAGGAGGCGGAGAACGTCTTCGCCAAGACGCTCGTGAACGACGGGCGGCTCGACGCCGGGGACGTGTCGGTCGTCTTCGCCGAGAAGCAGCAGATCATCCGCAAGAGCGGCCTGCTCGAGTACTGCGACACGCCGGACCGCCTCGGCGACGTCGGCGGGCTCGACGTGCTGAAGGACTGGCTGGCGCGGCGCTCGCGGGCCTTCACCGACAGCGCCCGCGCCTTCGGCCTCCCCGCGCCCAAGGGCGTGCTCCTCGTCGGCGTGCAGGGGTGCGGCAAGAGCCTGTGCGCCAAGGCCGTCAGCAGCGAGTGGAACATGCCGCTGCTGCGCTTCGACGTCGGGCGCATGTTCGGCAGCCTCGTCGGCTCGAGCGAGGAGAACATCCGCCGGGCGATCGCGGTCGCCGAGTCCATCGCCCCGGTCGTGCTCTGGGTCGACGAGATCGACAAGGCCTTCGCGGGGTCGGCCCAATCCGGGGGCGCCGACGGCGGCACGGCCGCGCGGGTCATGAGCACCTTCCTCACCTGGCTGAGCGAGAAGAGCAAGCCCGTCTTCGTCCTGGCGACGGCGAACGACATCACGAACCTGCCGCCGGAGCTGCTCCGCAAGGGGAGGCTCGACGAGATCTTCTTCGTGGATCTGCCGAATCCCGCCGAGCGGCGAGCGATCTTCGACATCCACGTCCGGCGGCGCCGGCGGGATCCGGCGTCGCTCGACATCGGGGCCCTCGTCGAGGCGAGCGACGGCTTCAGCGGCGCCGAGATCGAGCAGGCGATCATCAGCGCCCTGTACGACGCCTTCTACACCGGCGGCGACCTGACCACGGAAGGCATCCTCGCCAGCCTCCGCGAGACCGTGCCCCTCAGCAGGACCATGAGCGAACGCATCAGCGCCCTCCGGGGCTGGGCGAACGGGCGGGCCCGCTTCGCCTCGACCGTGCCGGGCCAGACCGCCGCGGCCGCCCCGACGCGCAAACTCGAACTCGACTGACCCCATTGTTGCGCCCGAGGACAT
>CAYMFP010000393.1:0-2874 GCA_964389385.1 uncultured Phycisphaeraceae bacterium
CGCGAGCCCCGCCCGAAAACCCACGCCCGGGACGCCGAGCCCCCGGCTTCCCGTGCGCCCGCACGCTCTCCCGCTCTCCGCCACGCCCGCCCCACGCCGCACGGCGTCCTCACCGATCGCCGCGCACGAACCCGCCGGCATCCGACCACCCTGTCACCCCTCCCGGATCTCCGGGCGCTCCGCGATCCGGCACGATCAGGAACGCGAGCATCACCGCGAGCGCCGCCCGCTTGTTCCCATCCAGAAAGGGACGGCTCTGACCCCGAACGCGACACCGCCCGTCAAGAACTCCGGAGCCAGGCCCGGACCGCCTCGTCCATCTCCCGCAGCTTCATCCCGTACGTCGTCTCGAACGCCCGGGACGGGTGCTCCCCGTTGTGCACCCGGTTCATCAGGAAATACAGCCGCGCCTCGGGGGCCGAGAATCCCCCGAACCGGAGGAAATCCAGCAGCACGTGCGCGGCCGCGTACAACTGGCCTTCCCGCCCGCCCGAGGCCGGCCCCCCGTCCCACGCCGCCACCCGCGTCGCCAGCCCGTCCGCGACCCAGTCCGCCACGTGCCCCGCCCGCTGCCGCGCCGCCGGACGCGTCGCCGACAGGCTCAGGCTGTTCGCCAGCCCCTCGCTCAGCCACCGCGGCTGCCGCTCGAACGTCGCCGAGTGCACCATGTGGACGAACTCGTGCGCCATCGTCATCTCGAGCGACTTCGCCGCCAGATCCCCCCGCACGTACACCTCGTTGCCCTTCGACAGCCCTCCCGAACCGCTCGGGATCCCCGCGGCCGAGAGCCCGCTCTCGCTCGTCACGTACACCGGGAACGGCGGGAAGTGCACCCGCCCGAAGACCGGCGCCGCGCCCGCGGCCCCGATCTCCACCGCCTCGTCCAGCGCCCGCCCGAACGCCTCGCCCAGCGCCCCGGACTGGTACCCCGGCCCGCGCCCGAACAGCACCCGCCGCGACGCCGTGAGCTCGTTCCCCCGCACCCGCACCCGCGTCCCCGGCGGCATGTGCCCCCCTTCCGGAACGCCCGCCCTGCCCCGGGCCGCGAGAAGCAGATCCCGCGCCGCCCGCGCGTCCACCGCCCGCACGCCCCCGAGCGTCTCGATCGCCCCCCAGATCGCGAACGCCTCCCGGTCCCCCTCATCGCCGTCGTAGCTCGTCATCCACGGCGCCTCCGGCAGCCGGTCGGGCAGCAGCGCCAGCCAGCGGGGGTCCTCCGTGTCCGCGGCCGCGAGGATCGCGGCCTGCCGCACGTCCCGGTCCCGGTCCTTCAGCAACTGCTCCAGCAGCGCCACGCCCGCCGCGTCCGGGGGCGTCGGCTCGTCGCCGGCCTTACCGGGCGTCGGACGCAGCTTCGGCCCCAGCGTCCGCGTCAGCCACCGCCGCTCGTCCCGGGCGTTCGCCGGCAGCCCGCGCAGGATCGCGGCGTGCTCTGCCGCCGAGGCGTGCCGGGCGATGAGCTGCGCCCCCAGCGGACGTACCGCCGGGTCCGCCGAGTTCAGCAGGTTCAGGCTCGCCTGCCCCGCCAGCGCCCGGTCCAGACCCCAGAGTTCCCCCAGCGCTTTCTCCCCCTCCGCCAGCCCCCGGACGCCCCCGGCGCCCAGCGCCGCCGCGACCCGCGCGGCGACCTCCTCGGCCTGCGCCGTCGCCTCCGCCAGCCCCTCCACCGTCGGCGGCGGGGGCGACGGCAGCCCCGTCTCCTCCTCCGCCACCAGCAGAGCCACCGCCTCGCGCAGCCCGCGCACGTGCAGACCGGCGAAGCGGATCACCCCCCGCCTGTCGATGAGCAGGTTCTGCCCCGGCCCCGTGAACCCCAGATCCCGGGCCGTCGCGCCCCCCGCTTCGTGCACCGGCCAGACGCCCTCGGCCGCGGCCCCGAAGTGCGCCCGGAACCGCTTCGACCGCTCCGCCGCGTCGCTCTCCCCTTCGTCCGCGGGCGCCAGGCCGACGATCACCACGGCCGCGCCGGCTTCCGCCAAGGGGCCCGCGTCGCGGGACGCGTCCTGCAGGCTCCGGCCCTCGGTCGCATCGACGGCGAGCACCACCACCGGCCGTCCGCGCAGGCCGGCGAACCGCGGCACATCCCCGCCCGGCGTCCACGCTCCGGGCCGGAACTCCACCGGCAACCGCCCGAGCCCCGCCTCCAGCCGCCGACGCTGCTCATCCGGCAGCCGCGCAAGCCACCGCCGGGCCGCCGGCTCGACCGCGACGGGCCCGCCCTCCGCCCGCTCCGCCTGCCCCCACGCCGCCGGCATCCCCAAGGTCCCCAGGCACAGCCCCGCCGCCAGGATCAGCGTTCGCATCCCAGACCCTACCCGCGATGCGACGCCCGAGTGCATGCGGAACACCCCACCCCCTTCATCCCCTCCCGCCGATAGGCCGCTGCCCGGACGCCAGCGCAAGAGAGAGGGTGAGGCGAGGTGGAGGTGGGGGGTGGAGGTGGGGTGGGGCGTCAGCGCCGCCGCACCACGATGTCGCCCGGCTCGCCCTCGATCACGACCCGGAACGGCTCCGGCGGGGCGAGTTCCAGCCACACCGGCTCGCCCTGCATCCCGGGCAGGTCCGACCCGCCCGAGGGCTGCACCCGGATCGTCAGCGGCGGGTTCACCTCCCCCTTGGGGTTCTCGACCCGCACCTTCTTCTCCTCGCCCGGAGCGAGAACCACGTGATCCGGGGAGGCGATCGCGGCCGCCACCCCCGGCGGCCGCGTCCAAGCGTCCACCCGCACCCCGGAGGTGCTCTCGTTCCGGACCCGCAGGATCGTCTTGTCGATCGGGATGCACCCCGTGCAGGCGCCGGCCGACGCGAGGCCGGCGAGCCCGAGAATCACGGACAGGGTTCGCGGACGTCTGCTCATGCCGGCATGCTACCCGG
>CAYMFP010000394.1:0-2861 GCA_964389385.1 uncultured Phycisphaeraceae bacterium
CCGGCTCGTCCTCCTCGACCGTGACGACGCCGGTGAACTCGAGCAGGACCTGGGCGGCGGACTGCCCCGCCGCCAGGCCTGGGAAGGCGACCACCGCGGCAAAGAGACCCCGCTTGCTCTGCATGTTCTCGCCTCCGTTCATGGCACGACGGCCCGCGCCGGATCAGCGAACCAGAAACGCACATCTCTCACGTGCTCCGGCTTGGTGTCGTGAAGCCGCGCCCCGCAACGGCGCCGCCCATCGGATGGCACCGTACATCCTGTAGCAGGCGGGGGCAACCCTCCCTTGAAGAAGGTCCAATAATGAACCGCCAGCGCGTGCGGCACACCTCGCACGCGTTCGCACGTCGCCGACTCGGTGCGTCCCTGCACGCCGCTGCTGCGCGGTTCGCGTTAGGCGCCGAACAGCGGCGCTCACATCTTGGAGATGAGGTCGCGGAGGTGTTGGCGGATGCCTTCGTGCCCGCGGTTCAGGGGGACGCCGAGGCGTTGCGTCGCGGACTTGTCGAAGAGGTTCTTGGACGACGGCGGGCTGGAGAGGTCGATCTCCGCCTCGATGCCGAGTTCCTGCGCGGCGATCTCGGCCCAGTCGGCGTGGCGGGCGTAGCAGTCGGCGAGGTTGAACGGCTGCCCCGCGGCCTCGGGCTTCTCGAGCGCCAAGGCGGTGGCGAGCGCGACGTCGTCGACGTGCACGCACTTGCCCCCGCCGGGTTTGTCGTAGCGCCCGGTCTCGCGAAGCGTCTTGATGATGTCGTACCCGTGCGAGCGCGGCAGGTTCGGGTCGATGCCGTAGACGGCGCAGGGGCGGATGGCGGCGGTGTGGCGGGGCCCGCCGTCCGGGCCCGCCTGGGAGAAGTGCTCGGCCCAGAGGTGGGCCTCGACGGAGGCCTTGTACGCGCCGTACAGCGAGTTCGGGCGCAGGGGGTGGGCCTCGTCCGGCTTGCCGCGCCACTGCGGCAGGATGTCGTGGTGGACCGCGATCGTGGAGAGAAAGACGAACGGGCGCGGGCGCGAGGCCTGCAGGAAGCGGATCGAGCCGGCGAGGTTGGTCTTCAGGTGGCGGTCGAGGTCCGGGGCGGGGCGCAGCGCGGACCAGTCGACGGAGGCGTGGACCACGGCGTCGGCCCGGTTGAGCAGGAGTTCCCAGGCGACCTCGTCGTCCTGGTCTCCGACCACGAGGCGTTCGACGTACGGCTGGATGTGGTCGCGCCGGCTCGTCTCGCGGACGAGGCCGACCACGGCGTGCCCGCGCTCGGAGAGGACCTTGGCGATGTGGGAGCCGATGAAGCCGCTGATGCCGGTGATGGCGATGCGCATGGGCGAGGTTATGCGGCGGCGCCCGCCGCGGGCATGTCAGGGCCGGGCCGGCCAAGATCAGTGCGGGGGAACGGTCAGGCCGTGGTCGCCGGCGAGACCGGCCGCTTCGGAGGGGAGCTCGAACTCGAGCGTGGCGTGGTGGACGCCGAAGCGGTCGCGCAGCAGGGCCTTCACGTCGCGCTTGATGCGGGGGAGTTCCGGCAGGCGGGCCTCGGGAACGACGACGTGCAGCTCGGCCGCCCGGTGGCGCTCGTCGATCTGCCAGACGTGGGCGTGGTGAACATCCCGCACGCCGTCGACGCCGGCGCGGCAGGCGTCGCGGAGTTCGTCCAGGCTCACGCCGGGAGGGACGCCGTCCATCAGGATCTGGAAGACGGGGCGGGCCTCGCGCAGGGCGTGGGCGAAGATGTAGACGCTGATCAGCAGCGTGACGACGAGATCGACCCAGTAGGCGTCGAACAGGATGATCGCCGCGCCGGCGAGGATGACGGCGACGGAGGCCAGAGCGTCGGCGAGGTTGTGGACGAAGACGGCCCGCATGTTGCTGCTGCCGCCGCTCGCGCGGTAGGTGAGCCAGGCCGTCGCGGCGTCGACGAGCAGCGCGACCCCGGCGACGATCACGACGGTCCAACCGTCGATGACCGGGCGCTCGAAGATCCGGGCGACGGCCTCGGAGGCGAGGAAGAACGCCACGACCATGAGCGCCGTCAGGTTCGCGGACGCGGCGACGACCTCGGCCCGGCGGTAGCCGAAGCTGCGGCGGTGGTCGGCCGGGCGCCGGGCGACGCGGCGGGCGCCCAGGGCCAGCCCCAGGGCGAGGGCGTCGCTGAGATTGTGCACCGCGTCGGCGACCAGGGCGAGGCTGCCGCTGAGCAGCCCGCCGACCACCTGCGCGACGGTCAGCGCAAGGTTGATCGAGACGGCGATCCAGAGATTGCGCGTCCCCGCCCGGTCGGCGGCGTGGTGCTGGTGAGCATGATCGTGCGGCACGGATCGGACTCCGGGGGACGCCCCGCGTGGGTTCGTGCGCCGCGCCGGGCGGATGAACGGGCGCCGCGGGCGCTGCAACCGGGCGGGCCCGCGGGGGTAGGCCGTGGCTCATGCGTGCGCGAGCAGAGGTCGTCGACGGGGCGGGCCGGCGCGGGTGTCTGGCGTCGTTCCTGGTGCTGGCGGCGTTCGGTGCGCTGCGCCCGATCCGGGATGAACTCGGCGTGGCGGCGGGGATCTCGGACCTGCGCGCGATGATGGTGGCGACGCTCGCGGCGATGGCCGCGTGCGCGCCGCTGGTCGCCGCGGCCGCGCGGCACTCCGACCGGCGTCGCCTGCCGGCGCGCGGGCTCGGGTTGATGGGAGCGAGCTTCGCGCTCGCGGGCGCGTTCCTGCTGCTCGACGCCGAGCGGTTCTCCCCCCCGCTGCTGCGCCCGCTGTACGTGTGGGTGAGCGTGACGAACCTGCTGGGGGTGAGCCTGTTCTGGGCGTGGATGGCGGAACGCGCTTCGACGAGCGACGCGGCCAGGCCGCGGTCGGGGTCGGGGTCGGGCGGG
>CAYMFP010000395.1:0-2851 GCA_964389385.1 uncultured Phycisphaeraceae bacterium
CGCTGTCTCGGAGCCTCCGGCGGCCCAGCCTCCACCCCCGCCGCGTCCCCGGCCGCCGCCGTCGCGCCCTCCTCCAGACGCTCGCCCGGGAAGACGAAGATGTTGCCCGGGTGCGGGTCGGCGTGGAAGAAGCCGATCTCGAGGCACTGCCGGAAGACCGCGTCGGCCGCGTGCTTGACGAACCCGATCCGCTCCGCGTCGGTCAGGTCGCGCCGCGGGTCGATGTCGCTCACCTGCCGCCCGTCGATGCGTTCGAGCGCCAGCACGCGCGACGTCGTCTGCTCCCAGTACACCCGCGGGAAGAACACGAACGGGTCGTCCGCGAAGTCGCGGCGCATCCGCTCCGTGTTCCGCGCCTCGCGGAGCAGGTCCGTCTCGCGCCGCAGCTGCCGGCTGAACTGCTCGTACACCTCCGTCGGCGAGTACCCGAGGTCCCGGAAGTGCCGGTCGAAGAACGTCGCGACCAGCCCCAGGATCTCCAGGTCCGCCGACACCACCCGCTCGATCCCGGGGCGCAGCACCTTGAGCACCACGCGCTCCCCGGTCTTCAGCACCGCCGGGTGCGCCTGCGCCATCGACGCCGCCGCCATCGGGACCGGATCGATGTGCCGGAACAACGCCTCCACGCCCCCGAGGTGGTGGTATTCCTTCTCCAGCTGCAGCCGGACGTCCTCCCACGGCGCCGGCGGGATGTCCTTCTGCAGACGCCGGAACTCCTTCGCCCATTCGGGCGGGATCAGGTCCGGACGCGTGCTCAGGATCTGCCCCACCTTGATGAACGTCGGCCCCAGGCTCTCCAGCGCCTTGCGGACGCGCACCGGCTCCGGCAGCCGCTCGACCCCCGCCTCCGCCCGCGCCTCCTGCCGGAAACGACGCCCGATCCCCAGCCGCCGGTCCAGGCGCAGCCCCAGCACGACGTCCTCGAAGCCGTACCGGACGAACACGGCCAGGATCTCGCGGGCTCGGGCGGCGGTCCGCAGCGGGGAGGTGATGCCGGACGCGTGCATGCGGTTCGGAGGTCGGCGGGAGGGAGGACGGCCGCCCTCGGCGGCGACGGAGACACGGCGACGCACGGCCCTGCGGCACGAGCAACGCGACCGGAAGGACTCGAACCTTCGACCTGCGGTTTAGGAAACCGCCGCTCTATCCAGCTGAGCTACGATCGCAGTCGGGCGATCCTAGCGCGCCCGCGGCGGCCGCTCCGCCGAAGCCCGGCGCGCGCCCCGTCTTCCACCTTCTTCACCCCGAACACTTCCCCCCCGCGTTCTCGGACGAGAACAGCCCGCATTTCCAGAGTCCTGCGCCGGAAGCCGCCCGCAGATGATGGGCCGCGCGCCGCAACTCTCGTCGTTGACGAGAGGTACAGGTAAGATGCCAGCACCGCGCGGGTGGCGTCGCGACGTTCCGGCGACCCCCGCGAGCACCTTCAAGCCATTGGAAGAACGATGACCCGACGCTCCCAGATCGCGCTCGTCGCCCTCGCCTCGGCGGCCGGCGCCGCGCACGCGGCTCCCGGCTTCCAGATCACGCCCATCGCCGCGGACATCCTCCTCCGCGAGGACCTCCGCCTGAACCTGCCCGCGGAACTCAGCCGCTTCGGCGTCGCCGGGCTCGGCGACATCGACATCAACGACGCCGGGCAGGTCATCTTCGACTTCTCCGGCTTCGTCTACCCGCCCGGCTCGGACGAGCCCGTCGGCCACAACGGCGTCTGGTACGGCTCGGCCGAGGGCGGCGCCCCCATCGTCTTCGCCCCGGACAGCGAGATCGGGCTCTTCGTCGGCGGGCCGGCGATCAACAACGCCGGCGTCGGCGTCTGGTCCCACTCCCAGCCCGTCTCGCTCTGGCGCCGCAACACCGACGGGACGATCCAGAACCTCGGCAACATCCCCCTCAACGCCGTCCAGAGCTACCAGACGCTCGACCTGACCGACGACGGCCGCATCGCCGGGCGCATGACCCTCGGCCTGACCGTCTGGGCGATCATCGACCCGAGCCAGAACTTCCCGTTCAACTACGTGGAGATCGAGTCCGCGGACGACGCGCCCATCTTCTTCCTCTTCACGCCCTCCGTGAACAGCAGCGGGACGTTCGCCGGCAAGGTCCAGCTCGTCGACAACGACGGCGACCCCTTCAACCCCCCGCCCGTCGAGATCCGCGTCTACAGCGGCCCCGGCACGTACACCACGATCGCCCAGAACGTGGCCCTCGACCCCTCCTCGACCTTCCGCAACTTCGACAACTCCATCGGCTTCGCCGACGACGGCTCCGTGGTCTTCTACGCCCGCTCCGACGCGGCCGACACCGTGCAGCTCTACCGCGGCGGGCAGCTCGTCACCGTCGCCACCGAGGGGCAGGACAACATCGCCAGCTTCGGCACCCGCGCCCCCTCCGTGACCAGCGACGGCTCCGTCTACTTCGACGCCAAGCTCGCGAACGCCCCGGCCGAGACCGACTTCGTCATCTTCCGCTGGCGGGACGGCGAGCTGACCCAGGTGCTCCGCGAGGGCGACCCCCTCACCATCAACGGCGCCCCGTTCGAGTTCGGCTTCAGCGACCCGACGCAGCAGGCGATCGGCTCCGGCGCCATCGCCAACAACAACGGCGTCTTCGCCATCAACATCGCCGTCCGCCCGCGCGCCGGCGAGCCCGGCGCCTCCGCGACCGGCGGCGAGGCGATCGTCATCGTCTCCGAGTCCGACGAGCCCGAGTGCCCGGCCGACTTCGACGGCAACGGCGCCGTCAACGTCAACGACCTGCTCGGCTTCCTCGGCGCCTTCCGCACCCAGGACGCAAGCTCGGACTTCGACGGCAACGGCGTCGTCAACGTCAACGACCTGCTCGGCTTCCT
>CAYMFP010000396.1:0-2850 GCA_964389385.1 uncultured Phycisphaeraceae bacterium
TCGTGAGCAGCTCGGAAGGGAACGACGCGAACGACGGGCTGAGCCCGGAGCGGCCGGTGCGCACGATCGCGCGTGGCTGCGAGTTGCTCCGGGATGGGGAGCCGGACTGGCTGCTGCTCAAGCGGGGGGATGTGTGGGAGGAGAACATCGGTTGGTGGGGGAAGAGCGGGCGTTCGGCGTCCGAGCGGATGGTGGTGACGAGCTACGGCGAGGGCGATCGCCCGCGTCTGCTCACCGGCACGAGCAGCGTGATGTCGATGTCGAACAACACGCCGCGCCGGTTCCTCGCGTTCACCGGCTTCTCGGCGACGCCGCACGAGCGGACGCCCTCGGATTCCCCGTCGGGCATGATCATGCTCTCGGGGGGGCAGGACGTGCTGCTCGAGGATCTGGAGATCAGCGGGTACAAGGACAACATCGTGATCCAGGGCGGGGCCTGGAAGAACGTGGCGGTGCGCGGGTGCGTCGTTACGGACGCCTGGTCCGCGACGAGCCACTCGCAGGGGATCTTCGCCCACAACACGGAGGGGTTGGTGGTCGAGGGATGCGTGTTCGATCACAACGGGTGGAACGAGAGCATCGTCGGCGCGGAGGCGACGATCTTCAACCACAACATGTACCTGCAGACGAAGCAGGGGCCGGCGGTGATCCGTGGGAACTTCGTCGCGCGGGCGTCGTCTCACGGGCTGCAGGCCCGGAGCGGCGGCGACGTCTCCGGGAACGTGTGGGTGCTCAACGCGCTGAACATCCTGCTCGGCGGCGGGAAGAGCCCGACGCCGGGCGGTGTTTCGGGGCGCGTGGTCGGGAACGCGATCGTGGCCGCGCGAGACCTGTCGGCGACGGCGCCCCGCGGCCTGGGCATCCAGGTCGTCAACATCTCGGAGGATGGCGTGGTCGTCGCGCGGAACCTGCTGGGGTACAACCAGGGGAGCGGGCCGCGCGGCATCCAGATCCAGCCCAACGGGAACGCTCCCGCCGTCGGGGTTCAGCGGTGCTTCGTCACGCAGAACGTGATGCACGAGTGGGGGCGCGGCGTGGAGATCTCGCAGCCTGACGAGGGCCAGGTGCTCGAGGACGTCGTGGTTCTTCGCAACCAGTTCTCGGGTTCGACTACCCAGATGATGGCGAAGGCGCCGGCCGACGCGCTGGGCGTCGTGACGTTCGCGGGCAATCTGTACAGCTGCGGCACGCCGTCGGCCAACGCCTTCCAGCTCGCGGGCGACGGGAAGCTCGACTTCCATGAGTGGGTGGCGACGGTCGAGCAGGACGCGCAGTGGGACACCGCGGTCAGCCTGCCCGATACGCTCCCGGAGCTGCTGCGGTGGGCGCCGAGCGACATCGCCTCGGGGAGCCTCGAGGATCTGATCGAGCACTTCCGCGGGATGCGTCGCGGCGGCGAGGTCGAGCCGGACGACATCGCCCGGCTGCGTCGCGCGTGGATCGGGAGCTGACCAGTCTCAGCAGACGGCGGTGACCGCCGCCGTCTGCTGTTCGCGTTCCGAGCCCTCGCCGCCGTCGGCGAAGGAGAAGCGAGGAAGTTCGCGGCCTCGCGCGAGGACGGCCTCGTACACGCGGAGGACCTGCGCGGCCTTGGCGGGCCACGCGAAGAGTTCGTCGACGCGTGCCGCGGCGGCCCTGGAGCGGGCGTCGATCAGGCTCGGGTCCGCCACCACCGTTTCGAGCGTCCTGCGGAGGAGGCCCACGATCCGCTCGCGGCTCCCGATCTCGATCGGGAAGCAGGTGTGCGGCGACATGAGTTCCGCGGGGCCGCCGTAGGCGACGGCCATGACGGGGAGCCCGACGGCGAGGGCCTCGAGGACGGCGCCGCCTCCGAATTCGCGGATGCTGGGGAAGGTGAGCAGGTCGCCGGCGGCGAGGTGGTGCTGGACCGACTCGTGCGGGATCTGCCCGAGGAACTCGACGGCGGCGGCGATGCCGAGCTGCTCGGCGAGGGCGTGCAGGCGGGGGCGTTCGGGCCCGTCGCCGATGACCTGGATCGTGAGGGCTCCCGCTCGGGCGAACGGCGCGGCGGCCTCGAGGAGCATGTCGCAGCCCTTGTAGGGAACGAGGCGGCCGAGGAAGATGCAGCGGAGCGGGAGGCGGGCTTCCTTGGTGCGGCGCGTGGTGAAGCGGGCGGGGTCGATGCCGTTCTCGGGCATGTAGACGCACCGGCGGCGGCACCACTCCGGCATCTCGCCGAGCGTGTGCCGGGAGCCGCAGAGGATCGCGGAGGCGTGGCGTCGCGTTCCGCGGTAGTGGGGGAGGAGCTTGTAAGCCCCGCGGACGTAGGAGAGCCACTCGCGTTCGCGGCGGCGCTCGCCGTCGAAGGCGCGCGGCCACGGGACGCCGCCGTTGAGGGGACCGATGATGAAGGGGACGCCGAGCCGAGCGCACTTGGCGGCGATCGGGCTGGGGAGGGTCGGGCTCAGCGGCGTGATGCGGTGGACGAGCGAGAACTCGCCGGAGCGGAGGCGGTCGGCGAAGGCACGCCAGACGAGACGCTCGAAGTAGAGGTAGGCGGGGACGGCGGAGGCCATGAGGGCGGTCCAGCCGCGGCCGTCGCGCCCGCCGAGGAGCCGCCCGATCCGCCGGCCGGTGCGGGCGACCCGCTCCGAATCGATGGCGGTGAAGTCGACGCCTTCCGCGAGCCCGGCGCGGAGGAAGGCGTCGCGGTTGCGGATCTGCGTGACGATGTGAGCGCCCGTTCGTGCCTGGATCGCGCGGGCGAGCGACCAGCCGATGAGGGGGACGGAAACCCACTCCGGGTTCGCGGCCTCCGCGATGAGCAGGGGGCGCGGCTGGAATCCGGGATCGGGGGCCGGGGTCATGTCTGTCGCTGTCATTCTCGGA